>NZ_JBHXML010000067.1:0-60909 GCF_042720345.1 Kitasatospora sp. NPDC058478
GTCGTCCGACAACACCAACTCGACCTTTGGTCGACCCGTCCGCGCCATAGGCCAAGTCTATATTTATGAATGAAATTCCAGACTCAGGACACTAGCAACCGAGCAGGACCACGTCGACCTCGCTGCCGGCGGGCAGGGCGGTGACAGCCTCGGGGACGGTGATCAGGCAGTTCGCCCGGGCCAGGGCGCCGACCAGGTGCGACTCGGCGCCGCCCACCGGCTCGACGGTGCCGTCCGCCGCCGAGTAGCGGCCGCGCAGGAACTGCCGGCGGCCGGCCGGGGAGCGCAGCGCCGCCGGGCAGAGCGCGCGGACCACCGGGCGGTGGACGTCGGCGGCGCCGAGCATGGTGCGGATGACCGGGCGGACGAACAGCTCGAAGGAGATGTAGGCGCTGACCGGGTTGCCGGGCAGGGCGAGCAGCGGCACGCCGGCCGGGCCGCCGATCCGGCCGAAGCCCTGCGGCTTGCCGGGCTGCATCCGCAGCCTGCGGAAGTCGACGCCGCCGTAGGACTCGAAGACCTCCTTGACCACGTCGTACGCGCCGACGCTGACCCCGCCGCTGGTGACGATCAGGTCGGCCCGGCCGAGCTGGTCCTCCAGGACGGCGCGCAGCCGATCGGCCCGGTCCGGGACGGCGCCGACCCGGTAGGCGATGGCGCCGGCGTCCTGGGCGGCCGCGGTGAGGGTGAAGCTGTTGGAGTCGGAGATCTGCCCGGGGCCGACCGGCTCGCCGGGCTGGACCAGCTCGCTGCCGGTGGACAGCACCACGACCCGGGGGCGCGGGCGGACCGTGACGGTGGCGCGGCCGATCGCGGCGAGCAGGCCGAGCTGGGTGGGGCCGAGCCGGGTGCCGGCCCCCAGGACCTTGGTGCCGGCCGCGACGTCGCTGCCGCGGCGGCGGATGTGGGCGCCCTCGGCGACCGGGCGCAGGACGCGGACCTCCTCGTCCTCGACGGGCGCGGTCATCGCGTCGGCGGGCACGCCGGTGCCGGTACCGCCGTCGGTCCATTCGACCGGGGCGACGGCCTGGGCACCGGGCGGGACGGGGGCGCCGGTCATGATCCGGGCGGCCTGGCCGGGCCCGACCCGGGGCAGTTCGCCCGCGCCGGCCGCGATGTCGCCGACGACCGCGAGCACCGAGGGGTACGGGTCGGTGGCGCCGACGGTGTCGGCGGTGCGCACGGCGTAGCCGTCCATCGAGCTGTTGTCGAAGGGCGGCAGGTCGCCGTCGGCGAGGACGTCCTCGGCGAGCCGGCAGCCCTGGGCGTCGAGCAGTTGCAGCTCGATGGCGGGCAGCGGGCCGACCGCGGCCAGGACGTCGCTGAGGTGTTCGTCCACCGTCCAGAGGCGGGGGGCCGCCGGTGCCGGGTCCGTGGTTCCGTCGCAGCAGGCTGCGGCGGATCCGGTGGTGTGGTGGGTGGACCCGGTCATCGGCGGCTCGCTCTCTGTCGTCGTGTCAGTCCTGCAGCTCGGAGGCGACGAACTCGCGCAGCCAGGAGCGGAACTCCGGGCCGAGGTCCTCGCGCTCGGAGGCCAGTCGGACGATAGCGCGCAGGTAGTCCGCGCGGTCGCCGGTGTCGTAGCGGCGGCCCTTGAAGAGCACGCCGTGGACCTGGCCGCCGGCCTCCGGGTCGCGGGTGGTCAGCTCGCGCAGGGCGTCGGTGAGCTGGATCTCGCCGCCGCGGCCGGGCGGGGTCTCCCGCAGCACGTCGAAGACCAGCGGGTCGAGGACGTAGCGGCCGATGACGGCGTAGTTCGAGGGGGCCTCGTTCGTCTCGGGCTTCTCGACCAGGTCGGTCACCTGGAAGACGTCCTCGCCGAAGCCGTTCGCCTTGACGGCGGCGCAGCCGTAGAGGTGGATCTGGGAGGGGTCGACCTCCATGAGGGCGACGACCGAGCCGCCGAGCTCCTGCTGGACCTCGATCATGCGGGCGAGCAGCGGGTCGCGCGGGTCGATCAGGTCGTCGCCGAGGAGGACGGCGAAGGGCTGGCCGGCCACGTGCTGCTCGGCGACCGAGACGGCGTGGCCGAGGCCCTTCGGGTCGCCCTGGCGGACGTAGTGCATGTTGGCCAGCTCGACGGATTCGCGGACCCGGCGCAGGCGGTCCTCGTCGCCCTTGCGGGCGAGCAGCTCCTCCAGCTCGTACGCGCGGTCGAAGTGGTCCTCCAGCGCCCGCTTGTTACGGCCGGTGACCATCAGTATGTCGGACAGCCCCGCGGAGGAGGCCTCCTCGACGACGTACTGGATGGCCGGCTTGTCGACGACGGGCAGCATCTCCTTCGGAGTGGCCTTGGTTGCCGGGAGGAAGCGGGTGCCCAGTCCGGCCGCGGGTACCACGGCCTTGGTTACCGGGATTCGGGAGTTGGTCGTCGTCATGCGTTTACCTTACTCAGGCACGTTTTCGCCCGGCCGAGCGCGGTCGACGGCTAGGACAGCACGTCGCGGGGCCCGGCCACGGCGGCAGGCGTATGGGAATTGACCGGCTGGGCGAGGGGGTCCCCGCCGGCACAGGGCGACAGACTACCCGGCTTTTTTGAACGGTCACGCTCGGCAGTCGCGTTGGGCTGCGCACCGGCGGCGGGCGGGGCGGCCGGCCGCGCCGCCGACCGGTCGCCGGGGCCCGGGCGGACCCGCCAGCAGTCGCCGCCGGCCGCCCTGGCCTCGGCGAGCGCGCGGTCGGCGGCGCGCAGCAGCACGGCGGCGTGGGTGCCGTCCTCGGGCAGCACGGCGACGCCGACGGCGGCGGTGAGGCCGTTGCCGTGCGCCGGGCGGGACTCGCGCGGGCCGGAGGACCAGTCGAGCAGCAGGTGCCGGCGGACCGACCAGACCAGGCGCTCGGCGACCTGCGCGGCGCCCTCGGCGCCGGTGTCCGGCAGCACCACCAGGAACTCCTCGCCGCTGTAGCGGCCGAGGGTGTCGGCGCGGCGGATCTCCATCGCCAGCCGCTGGGCGAGGTCGCGCAGCACCGCACCGGCACGGCCGCGGCCGTGCTCGGCGACGACCGCGTCGAAGCCGGTGATCTCCAGCAGCAGCACGGCCAGCGGGCGCGGCCCTTCGGGCTGGTCGGTCCGCTCGGCGCGGCGGGCGCGCTCGATCTCGCGGTCCAGGGTGAGCTGCAGGTGGCGGTAGTTCCACACGCCGGTGAGCGGGTCGCAGGAGGCGGTGCGCTCCAGGTCGGCGCAGTGGGTCTCCAGTTCGGCGATCCGCTCGCGCAGCTGCTCCTGCCGGGCGGCGGCTTCGGCGCCGCCCCGGCGCAGCCGCAGCCCGAGCACGGTGGCGCCGGCCAGCGCGGGGGCGCTGAGCACGGCCAGGGCCTGGACCAGCAGCGGGGTGGACAATCGCGGCGGCCTTTCGCATGTCAGGCTCTGCGCGTCGATGGCGCCGGTCGGCGAGACCGGTCGGCGAGACCGGTCGGCGGCACAGCTCGACGGCACAGAGTTGCGGAGGATCCGATGCACAACGAGAAGAGCGATCTGAGGACACGGCTGTTGACCCGGCGCCGCGCACTCTCCGCCGACGGGCGCGCGGAGGCCGCGCACGCGCTGGCCGGGCACGCCGGGGAGCTGGCGGCGCCGGGCACCACCGTGGCCGCGTACGTGTCGGTGGGCGCCGAGCCCGGGACCAGGCCGTTGCTGGACGCGCTGCGGGCGCGCGGGGTGCGGGTCCTGCTGCCGGTGCTGCTGCCCGACAACGACCTGGACTGGGCCGCCTACCAGGGCCCGCAGGAGCTGGCCCCGGCCGGGCGCGGGCTGTTGGAGCCGGTCGGCCCGAGGCTCGGCCCGGAGGCGGTCACGGAAGCCTCGGTGGTGCTGCTGCCGGGCCTGGCGGTGGACCGGCGGGGGCTGCGGCTGGGCCGCGGCGGCGGCAGTTACGACCGGGTGCTGGCCCGGCTGGGGCGGGCGGGCGCGCGGCCGGTGCTGGCGGTGCTGCTGTACGAGCACGAGCTGCTGGACGAGGTGCCGGCCGAGCCGCACGACCGCCCGGTGGACCTGGCGGTCACGCCCGCCGGGCTGCGCAGGCTGGGGTGAGACGGCGGCGGCCCCGCTCCGGGGAGGGAGCGGGGCCGCCGGGGTCGTGCGGGTTCGTGCGGGGTCAGCCGTTGGTGAGCACCAGCTTGTGCTTGGTGGCCTTCTCGACCGCGTCCGGCGTGTAGGCCCAGGTCAGCAGCTTGCCCTTGAGCCAGAGGTCGGTCTGGTCGTTGTAGTTGTCGTGGAAGGCGTGGCCGGAGGCGCCGCCGACGTTGATCCAGCGCGAGGAGTCGAGGTCGCTCAGGTCGATCACCATCCGCATCGACGGGATCCAGTCCACCTGGTAGCCCGCCGCCGCGTTCCAGCCGGCCGCGTCGACGGCCGCGGAGCCGCCGGAGAGCCGGTACGGGCCGCGGTTGAGCAGCCGGTGGACCACGCCGGAGGCGATCGAGGAGTCGTCGGTGCCGAGGGTCTGCTCGCGCAGGGTCAGCTTGTGCAGGCGGCCCCAGCTCCAGGTGGAGATGTCCTTGCTGAGCAGCGAGGTGAGGTCCTGCCGGGCGTCCTTCATCGCCTCCTTGAGCAGGTTGTCCAGGCCCTTCTGCTCCTTGTGCTGGGAGTCGATGTACGTCCACCAGGAGCTGTCCGGCTTGTCCAGCTGCTGCCGGACCACCTCGGTCCAGCGGTCGCCGCCGTCCGGCTGGGCCTTGCCCGGGTCGCGGGTGCCGCACTCGGTGACGATCTTGCTGGAGCTGTCCGGCCTGGTCGGGTCGTCCTGCTGGCGGACCAGCAGGCAGTTGCCCTTGGCCCGCAGGTCGGCCGGGAACTTCTGGCCGAAGGCGAGGCTGAGCAGCTGGCGCCAGACGCCGTTGTAGTAGGCGGCGGCGGCCGAGTCGGCGTCCTGGTGGTAGTTCCAGTCCTTCAGCAGGTCCTGGGCCTCGCGCACGTACGGGTCGTCGATCTGCTGCTTGAGCAGCAGCGGGACGAGCGTCTTGGCCATGATGCTGGTGTTGTCCAGCTGCATGGTCTGCATGTCGTCCGGCGAGATCTTGCCGTTGTTCTTGAGCAGGCCCTCGATCTGGTCGGTGATCTCCTTGGCCCGGGTGCCGTACTCCCAGTCCTTGGTGAGCGAGTACTTGTAGCTCGGGTCCACCACGGCCTGGTTGGCGGTGACGATGTAGCCCGCGGACGGGTCCAGGCTGTACGGCAGGGCGGTGAAGGGGATCGAACCCTTCCACTGGTACGTGGAGTCCCAGCCCGGGGCCGGGTAGGTGCCGTCGCCCTTGCCGCGGACCGGGATGTCGCCGGGGGCCTGGTAGCCGATGTGCTTGGCGTCGGCGTAGACCAGGTTCTGCGCGGGGACGGCGAAGTCCTTGGCGGCGGCCCGGAACTCGTCCCAGTTGCGGGCCCGGTCCAACTCGAACACCGCGTCCATGGTCTTGCCGGGGTTCAGCGCCGTCCACTGCAGGGCGACGCCGTAGCCGCCGGTGCCGCGGTCGGGGGCGGCACTGCCGTTGGGGGCGTACTTGCCGACGTTCTGCTGCTCGGTGCTCTGGTCGGAGATGAGCGGGGCGCCGGTCTGGGTGGTGCGGACGGTGATCGTGCGGTCCTCGCCGCCGGCGACCTTGATGGTCTCCTTGCGGAGGTCGAACTTCACGTCCTTGCCGTCGACCTGGTAGGTGTCCGGGCCGGTGACCTTCTCCAGGTAGAGGTCGGTCACGTCGGCGCCGAGGTTGGTGAAGCCCCAGGCGACGTCCTTGTTGTGGCCGATTATCACGCCGGGCATGCCGGCGAAGCTGAAGCCGGAGACGTCGTACTGGCAGGCCGGCGAGCTGGCGCGGCAGTGCAGGCCCATCTGGTACCAGACCGAGGGCAGGCCGGGGCCGAGGTGCGGGTCGTTGGCCAGCAGCGGCTTGCCGGTGGTGGTGTGGGTGCCGGCGACGACCCAGGAGTTGGAGCCGATGCCCTGGCCGGGGCGGCCGAGCAGCTGCGGCATGCCGTCGATCCGGTCGGTGAGGCCCTGGAGCAGCGCCTTGGTGGTGGCCGCGCCCTGGGTGGTGGCGGTGCCGCCGCCGGACGGGGGCGAGCCGTCGGCGGGGCGGTAGTTGTCGCCGGCCACCGTGCCGGTCTTCACGATCGTGCCGTTGCGGGTGTACGGGTAGTCGGGGTACAGCTCGGCGATCTTGTCCGGACCGAAGTCCTGGGCCAGCAGCGAGCGGTCGATCTCCTCCTGGAGGTTCCCGGAGAGGTTCCAGGCCATCGCCTTGAGCCAGGCCACCGAGTCGACCGGGCTCCACTGCTCGGGCTGGTAGTCGCCGTTGACGGCGCCGAGCAGGGCGTACTCCAGCGAGGCCTTCTCGCCGCCGGGGTGCTCGCCGAGCCAGGCGTTCACGCCGTCCGCGTAGGCCTGGAGGTTCTTCTTGGTGTCGGCCGACAGCTTGGTGTCGAACTCCTTCTGCGCCACCTGCCGCCAGCCCATGGTGCGGATGAAGGCGTCGGTGTCGACCTGGCCGTCGCCGAACATCTCGGACAGCCGACCGGCGGTGATGTGCCGCCGGACGTCCATCTCCCAGAAGCGGTCCTGCGCCTGGACGTAGCCCTGGGCGCGGAAGAGGTCCTCGTTGGTGTCGGCGTAGAGCTGCGGGATGCCGTTGGCGTCCCGCTTGACGTCGACCGGCGCGCTCATGCCCGCCACCTTGACGGTGCCGTCGACCTCCGGGAAGGACGCGCGGACCGCGGTGACCCCGCGGTAGCCGCCGTAGCCGACGCCGGCCACCAGCAGCACGACCAGCACGATCACGATCAGACGGGCGCGCCGGAACTTCTTCGAGCGGGGCATCTGGGTCCTTGCGGTCCTGACTTCGGGGCGGGCGGGCGTGTCCAGGGCCGGGGGCCGTGACAGGGCACCACATTAGGCCGAGTCGGCCGAGCGGCGTGCACGGGGGACGCTCACCGTGGGATCGGAGGAGGTCAACGAGGAGGCCTGGAGGCGGCGGTCGGGGGCCCGGGGAGGAAAAGAAACTAAAGATATGGCAAAATGTTAGACTGAGTAACGATCCGCAACAGGAGCATTGACGCCTTCTTAACGGGTCGCACCCTCCAGCACCACCAGACACCCCGCCCGCCCCTGCCTGCACGAGGTGCCACTGCGTGAACATCGACCACCTGAACCAGCTCCTCCTCGAGTTCTCCGTGATCCTGCTGGTCGCGGTGGTCGCCGTGCGGATATCCACCCGCTCAGGGCTACCGAGCCTGCTGATCTACCTCGGGATCGGCGTCGCCCTGGGCCAGAACGGCATCGGCGTCTCCTTCAACAACGCCGAGCTGACCCAGGTGCTCGGCTACGCGGCCCTCGTGGTGATCCTCGCCGAGGGCGGCCTCAAGACCAGCTGGCGCGAGGTCAGACCCGTGATGCCGGCCGCCACCGTGCTCGCCACCGTCGGCGTCGGGGTCAGCGTGTTCGTCACCGCGGCCGGCGCGCACTGGCTGGTCGGCCTGGACTGGCGGACCTCGATGCTGCTCGGCGCGATCGTCTCCTCCACCGACGCCGCCGCCGTCTTCTCCGTCCTGCGCATGGTCCCGCTGCCGCACCGGCTCACCGGCCTGCTGGAGGCCGAGTCCGGCTTCAACGACGCGCCCGTGGTCATCCTGGTCGTCGCCTTCGCCACCACCGGCGAGCTGGACTCCTGGTACGTCCTGGTCGGCACGATCATCGCCGAGCTGGCGATCGGCGCGGCGGTCGGCTTCGCGGTCGGCAAGCTCGGCGCGTACGGGATCAAGCACGTCGCGCTGCCCTCCTCCGGCCTGTACCCGATCGCCGTGATGGCGCTGACCGTGCTCGCCTACGCGGGCGGCGCACTGCTGCACGGCTCCGGCTTCCTCGCCGTCTACATCTGCGCGGTGATCCTCGGCAACGCCAAGCTGCCGCACGGCCCGGCCGTCCGGGGCTTCGCCGACGGCCTGGCCTGGATCGGGCAGATCGGCATGTTCGTGCTGCTCGGCCTGCTCTGCACGCCCGAGACCATGGGCTCCGCGGTGGTCCCCGCGCTGGTGATCGGCGGCGTGCTGGTCTTCCTGGCCCGGCCGCTGTCCGTGGTGCTGACGCTGACCCCGTTCAAGGTGCCGGGCCGGGAGCAGGCGCTGCTCAGCTGGGCCGGACTGCGCGGGGCGGTGCCCATCGTGCTGGCGACCATCCCGCTGGTGTCGGGCGCGCCGAAGGCCCAGGACGTCTTCAACATCGTCTTCATCCTGGTCGTCGTCTTCACCCTGCTCCAGGGCCCGACCCTGCCCTGGGTGGCCAAGCAGCTGCGGATCGGCGAGGGCTCGATGGGCCAGGACCTGGACATCGAGTCAGCCCCGCTGGAGAAGCTGCACGGGCACCTGCTGTCGGTCGCGCTCTCCCCCGGCTCCCGGATGTCCGGCGTGGAGGTCAGCGAGCTGCGGCTGCCCAAGGGGGCCGCCGTCACCCTGGTGGTGCGGGAGGGCAGCTCCTTCGTGCCGGACAAGGCGACGGTGCTGCGCGGCGGGGACGAGCTGCTGGTGGTCACCACCGACGAGGTCGGCGAGGCGGCCGAGCGGCGGCTGCGGGCCGTGGACAAGGGCGGCAAGCTCGCGGGGTGGCTGCACGGGCGGTGAGCCCGGCGGGTGGGCGGCGGGTGGTGACCGGAAGACCGGAAGGCCTCACCCGCTGTTCACCTTCGATGGGCAGGACAATTTTGGACGTGCCTTGTAGTCTGGGGATTCGCGCGACATCTACGCGCGTATATGTATGATGGTCAGATCACACCCAGCATCTGCCTGAAGCAGAGTTGGCGCGACCGTTCGGCGGCCGCGGTCCGGACCTCGGCCACCACGCCGGGCCGGCCCGGTATCTACCCCGGTCGACGCGCGAGAGGACGACTCTCGGCGCCGTCGGGGCCACCCCATGCCCTGCCGCGCTACCAGGCAGCAGGAAGGACCGACCGTGACGGCCCGCCGAACGGTCGACGACCCCGCGGACACCGCGACCCCGCGTGACACCGCCAACGCCACCCCCGCCGACGGCACCGCCGATGCCGTCGACGCCCCCGCCCCCGTGCGGGTCGGGTACGGCGCACTGCTGCGCACGCCCGGCGCCTGGACGTTCCTGGCACCGGCATTCCTCGCGCGGCTGCCGTACGCGATGCTCAGCATGGGCATCCTGCTGCTCGTCAAGGACACCCACGGCTCGTACGGCACCGCGAGCACCGTCGCGGCCGTCGCCGCCGTCGCCCAGGCCCTGATCGGCCCGCAGACCGGCCGGCTCGCCGACCGGTACGGCCAGACCGCCGTCCTCGTCCCGACCGTCGTGGTGCACGCGGCCTCGGTCGGCGCGCTGATCGCGCTGGCGCTCGGCCACGCACCGGCCTGGAGCCTGTTCCTGGCCGCCGTCCCGGCCGGCGCGAGCGTTCCGCAGATCGGCGCCATGGTCCGGGCCCGCTGGATCGCCGAGTTCACCGCGGACGGCGCGTCCGCCTCGTCCGCGGCCAAGGTGGGCACCGCGTTCGCCTTCGAGTCCGTGACGGACGAGTTCACCTTCGTGATCGGCCCGATCCTGGCCACCGCCGTCGCCACCACGGTCAGCCCCTCGGCCGGGCTGATCGCCGAGGCCACGCTGACCCTCGTCGGCGGTCTGGCCTTCGCCGCCCAGCGGCGCACCGCGCCCGCCCGGGCACTGCCCCAGCCCGGCGTGCGACGCGCCTCCGCGCTCGCCTCCCCCGGCGTCCGGCTGCTGGCCGGGGCCTTCCTCGGGGTGGGCGCCGTGTTCGGCGGCATGCAGGTCTCGGTGAACGCCTTCGCCGACTCGGTCGGGCAGCACGGCGCCGCCGGCACCGTGTACGGGATCTTCGCCGGCGGCTCGATGGTGGCCGGCGTGCTGTACGGCGTGATCGCCTGGCGGCGGTCCGTGCAGCAGCGGATGGTCATGAGCTACGCCCTGCTGGTGCTGGGCTGCTCGACGCTGTGGGCGATGCCCAACCTGGTCGCGCTCGCCGTCGCCGGACTGGTCTGCGGCCTGGCCATCGCGCCGACCCTGATCAGCGGCTACACCCTGGTCGAGACGCTCGTCGCGGACGGCGCCAAGACCGAGGCGTTCACCTGGCTGACCGGCGCCATCGGCCTCGGCCTGGCGGTCGGCCAGATGATCGCCGGGCAGCTGATCGACGGCCACGGGCCGTCCAGCGGGTTCCTGGTGCCGGTGGCCGGCGCCGGCCTGGGCCTGATCGCGCTGATATCACTGCGGCACCTGCTGACCGCGCCGGGCGGGCCTGGTCAGGTCGTCGCGGCCGCACCGGAGCGCGGCACCGCGGCGCAGCTGGTGGGCGCGGCCAAGGGCTGAGCGGGCACGCGGTGGCGCACCGCGCGAAGCCGTGGGCGGCGCGCGGTGGAAGCCGCGCGGAGCCGCGGTGGAGAAGTGTGCGCGGCTCGGCCACGGCTCATCTCACATCGGAGTCGCTGGACTGATTCAGCGGAATGCCGCATCATTGACCATCGTTAGCACTCATCAGGCGAGAGTGCCAGGAGGAAGACAAGTGCCCACGTACCAGTACCAGTGCACCGAGTGCGGCAACGGCCTGGAGGCGGTGCAGAAGTTCACCGACGAGGCGCTGACCACGTGCCCCGACTGCCAGGGACGGCTCCGCAAGGTCTTCTCGGCCGTGGGCGTCGTGTTCAAGGGCTCGGGCTTCTACCGCACCGACAGCCGCTCGTCCTCCAGCAGCACGGTGGGCGCAGGCTCCTCCGGTAGCTCCTCGGCGGCGTCGTCCGGCTCGACCCCGGCGTCGTCCTCGACGTCGTCGACGTCCTCGTCCTCCGGTTCTTCGAGCTCTTCCAGCTCCTCCAGCCCGGCTCCGGCCGCGAGCTGACCTCGGCGCCGGACGCACACAGCGCATCGACAAGGCCCGCCACCCCGCGTTCTCCGCGGGGCGGCGGGCCTTCGTCGTCCCTGCTCGCTGTCACCACTCGCCGCCCCGGTTCGTCATCCCGGGCGGGCCGGATGCACTCGTGCGGGTGTACGAATTCATCCACAGGGCCCGAGTTGTCCACAGGCTGCGGATAACGGCTTTCCGGGGCGGCGCGCGGCGCACATCGTAGGGGTCGCCGGAGAACGACCGGCCCGCACAGGGGCGGCCCCCCACGACCTCGGTGGTGACCATGACGACCATGAGCCTCTCCGTACCGCTGCCCGCACCCACCGTGCCGCCCCGGCGGGAGGTGCCGCGCTTCCCCCCGATCCGGCGCGGGGCCGGCGGGTGGCACCGCTGGCGGCACGCCGTACGACGCCGGGCCGGGGTGCCCGCGCTGGTGCTGCTCGCGGTGGCCGCGGCGCTCGCGGTCGGGCCCGCACGGGCCGGGCTGCCGTCGCCGCCGGGCGGCCCGGTGGGCCGGACGGGTTGTCAATCCGGTCCGACGGAAGATCACCCGTAACCGGGCAACGACTTCGTCGTTCACGGCGGCATGAAAGGCTTCAAGCAATTCCTGCTGCGTGGAAACGTCGTCGAATTCGCCGTCGCCGTCGTCATCGGCGCGGCCTTCACCAACATCGTCAACGCCTTCGTCAAGGGCGTCATCAATCCGATCGTCGGCGTCTTCGGAACGAAGGATCTGGCGTCCTACAGTTCCTGCCTCAAGGGGCCCTGCGAGCTGAACGCCACCGGCGAGGTCACGTCCGGAATCCTCATCCTGTGGGGATCGGTGCTCAGCGCCCTGCTGCAGTTCCTGATCACGGCGGCCGTCGTCTACTTCGTCCTGATCGTGCCCATGAACAGGCTGGCCGCCAGGCGGAAGAGCACCGCCGAGACGATGGCGGAGGCCGAGGCCAAGGAGGTCCAACTGCTCACCGAGATCCGCGACGCGCTGGTCACCCCGCAGCGCTGAGCACCGCTCCTCAGTCCCCGTGGTGCGGCGGGCGCTGGCTCAGGTACCAGTCCAGCCCCCGCCCACCGCTCTCCCCCGCCCCGGGGCGCTCACCCCAGCCGGTGTCGGTGTCGTCCCGGGACTGCTGGTCCAGAGGGTCCCGGAAGACCAGCCGGGCCTTCGGCGCCGCCGGCCGCTGCTCCCGTCCCTGCTGCTCCCCCTGTCCCTGCTCCTGCTCCCGCGCCTGCCCCTGCTCGCTCACCCTGCTCACTTCCGCTTCCCGTCGACTGCCGTCCGGATCGTCCTGTCCCTCCAGCCTAAGAGCCCCGTGACACACCCCGGGCCCTGGTGCGGAGTGCTCCGCACCAGGGCCCGGGGCGGGGATGGAGCCGCAGGCAGTTGCTCGGGTTCTCAGGCGGCCTCGAAGCCCGCGTGGTCGGCGATCTTCTTCAGCTCGGCCAGCGCGTGCTTCTCGATCTGGCGGATCCGCTCGCGGGTGAGGCCGTGCTGCTTGCCCACCTCGGTGAGGGTGCGCTCGCGGCCGTCCTCCATCCCGTAGCGGGAGCGGATGATCGAGGCCGTGCGGTCGTCCAGCCGCCCGATCAGGCCGTCCAGCTCCTCGCGGCGGAGCATGACCATCACGGCGTCCTCGGGGGACGTCGCCCCGGTGTCCTCGACCAGGTCGCCGAACTGGGTCTCGCCCTCGTCGTCGACCGCCATGTTGAGGCTGACCGGGTCGCGGGCCCAATCCAGCACGTCCTTGATCCGGGCCTCGGTGGTGTCCAGCTCGGCCGCGATCTCGGCCGGCTCGGCCTCCCGGCCCAGCTCCTTGGACTTCTCCCGCTGCACCCGCCGGATCCGCCCCAGCTCCTCGACCAGGTGCACGGGCAGCCGGATGGTGCGGGACTGGTCGGCGATCGACCGGGTGATCGCCTGCCGGATCCACCAGGTGGCATAGGTGGAGAACTTGAAACCCTTGGCGTAGTCGAACTTCTCGACGGCGCGCACCAGGCCGGCGTTGCCCTCCTGGATGAGGTCCAGCAGCGGAAGGCCGCTGCGCGGGTACCGGCGGGCGACCGCCACCACGAGCCGGAGGTTCGAGCGGATGAAGACGTCCTTGGCGCGCTCGGCGTCCTCGGCTATCGCCTCCAGCTCCTCGCGCTTCACGCCGTCGGGGAACACGCCCTCCGCCAGCAGGTGCTGGGCGTACACGCCGGCCTCGATCCGCAGTGAGAGCTCGACCTCCTCGGCGGCATCGAGCAGGGGTGTCCTGGCGATCTCGTCGAGGTACATGCCGACCAGGTCGCGGTCGGCCTCAAGGTTGGTCGGGCGGGCCGCGCGAGTCCGGTCGGCCCTGTCGCGAACGACGGCACGGGTGGCCATGCTTGCTCCCTTTGCTGGAATTGCCGAGGTCTGCCTGCCTGCCCCCCGAGAGGGCAAGAAATGGGGGCCCCGCGGGGCTCACACGTAACGATCCAACGAACAGAATCCGGACAACATTCCCAAGTTACTCAGATTCTTCCCCGCGATGCAGTATCCTGCCGGTTTTCACCCCGGTTATGGACACCGGGTGACCGGTCGAGCACCTTAGGTGCCGTTTCCGCAACTGCTTCCGAGCGCTTCCGTCACGCCCCGCACACGCGCCCGCCGCCCCGCCGGCCGCCGTACAGGGTGAAACCCGCGAACGGGCACGCGCGTTCCCGCGCGCCCCCGCCTTCCGCCGGCGCCTTCCGCCGGCGCCCGCCCCCGGCGCACGCAGGTTCTCCCCACAAACGATGCCGAATCGCTATCACCCGTGGTCCTGATCGGCCCGGGACACTGGGAAGGTGTCAGCCATGCACCTGACCAACAGCTCGACCACCGTCACTGCGCGTCACCGCCGCCTCCTGCGGGATTCGGCGCTCGCGGTGGTCTGTGCCGCGCTGTTCGGCCTCCTGGCCGCCCTGGTGACCCGGCACTGGCATCCGCTGGAACAGCTCGACCAGAGCTGGATCGGCGAACTGCACACCTTCGCCCGGCAGCACCGGATCTGGACCGCCTCGGTGCAGACGCTCTCCGACATCGGCGGCACGGTCACGATGCGCACCCTGCTCGGCATCGCGGCCGTCTGGCTGTGGCTGATCGGCGCCCGGGTCCTGGCCGGCTGGGTGGCCGCCCAGACCCTGGTCGGCTGGGGCGGCCAGTGGGCGCTGAAGCTGGCCGTCGGCCGCCAACGCCCCTCCTTCGCCGACCCGGTCTCGCACGCCGGCGGCCCGGCCTTCCCCTCCGGGCACGCCATGGCCTCGGCGATCACCTGCGCGGTGCTGGTCGGCCTGGTCTGGTACCGGGTCCGTCGACGCGGACGGATCGCCGCCTGCGCGGTGGCGGCGGCGACGGTGCTGACCATCGGCTGGACCAGGATCGCCCTCGGGGTCCACTGGCCGAGCGACGTGGTCGCCGGCTGGCTGGCCGCCGGGTTCGTGCTGGGCGCCGTGACCGCCGTCGTCGAACTCTGGCGACCGGGCGCGCTGGCCCGCGACGTACGGCGGGTCAACTGGCGCACCCGGCCGAGGGTCCAGCGGATCACCGTGCCGTCGGTCCGGTCGCCGCGTGGCACCGACCCGCTGGGCGACGCCGCCACCGACCACCCGGACGGGGCCGTCCACTGAGACCACCGGCATCCGCGTGCGGTCGTCCGGGGCCGCCCAGGGCCGGTCCAGGGCCGTCCGGGGCTGCCCGAAACCATCCGCTAGCGTGACGGCCATGTCTCCCGCCCCGGTCCCCGCCGCCGCCGTCCGTCACCCCGAGCGCCCACTGCGGATCGCCACCGTCCAGGCCCAGGCCGTGGCCGGCGACATACCCGCCAACGCCGCCCAGGCCGCCGAGTTGGTCCGCGAGGCCGCCGCGGCCGGCGCCCGCCTGGTGCTGTTCGCCGAGAAGTTCCTCTCCGGCTACGAGCCCGAGCTGATCCGCACCGACCCGCTCAAGTGCGCCGTCCAGCCCGGCGATCCGCGCCTCGCGCCGATCGCCGAGGCCTGCCGCGAGACCGGCACCGCCGCGATCGTCGGCGCCGCCGCGCAGGTGGGCGACGAGCTGCGGGTCTCCGCCTTCGTCCTCGGCCCGGACGGCGGCCTCGTCACCCGCTACGACAAGCAGCACCTGTTCAAGGCCGAACGCGACTACTACCGCCCCGGGGCGGCCGGTTGCACCCTGGAGCTGGACGGCTGGCGGCTCGGCCTCGGCGTCTGCTACGACTCGGGCTTCCCCGAGCACGCCCGCGCCGCCGCACTCGACGGCTGCCACGCCTACCTGGTCGGCGCGCTGTTCAGCGTCGGCCACGGCCACCACGAGTCCCGCACCTGGTTCCCCGCCCGCGCGCTCGACAACACCCTCTACACGGTGCTCGCCAACCACATCGGCCACACCGGCGGTTGGCACACCTGCGGTGGCAGCGCGGTGTGGGCCCCGGACGGCCGGCTGCTCGCCGAGGCGGGCGAGGACCGGCGCGAACTCGTCGTCGTCGACCTCGACCCGGCCGTCCTGCGCGCCGCCCGGGAGAGCGAGACCATGCTCGCCGACCTGGCCGCCGCCAGCGCCCGCCCGACTGCCCCGCGCGCGCGCTTCGCCCTGGCCTGAGCCGGGCCCGGGCCCGCCCGGGCCCGGAAACGCCGCAGGCCCCCGCCCTGGTGGGCGGGGGCCTGCGGCCACGCGTGGTGGTGCCCCAGGCAGGATTCGAACCTGCGACACCGGCTTTAGGAGAGCCGTGCTCTATCCCCTGAGCTACTGAGGCGAGGATCCGCCGGGGAGCGACTGCATCCCGTAAGCGGATCCGGGGGCGGCCGGCCCGAGGGCAAGCCGCTACCGGCTCAGTGTAGCGGGTCGGGCGGCGCCCGGGCGGCGGCTTCGCGATCTTGCCGATAGCGGGCCCGGGCGTGCCGCCCTCAGGGGTCCGACGGGGCGTCGGGGCGGGCGGTGACGACTGCTCGCCGGGCCGGGGACGGTGCTCAGCTGCGGCAAGGGGGCCGGCCCACCGCGGCGGGGCAGCGGTGGGCCGGCGGGCGGAACCGGCGGGCGGGGGCGGTCAGTTGTAGGTGCCGCCGATGGAGACGGCGTAGTGGTTGCCGCTCACGCCGTTCAGCTGGATCGGGGCCGCCGGGTCCCAGCTGCCGGAGCCGTCGCGGATGGTGTGCATGATCCGGTCGTCGTTGGTGATGAAGACGGCCTGGAACTCGCCGTCGATGTTGGCCGCGCTGACCCGGTTGGCGGTGAACGAGCCGATCACGGGGGCGAGCTCGGCGAACGGCTGCCACGTGCCGTTGCCGTAGCGGACGCCGTGGAACTGCTGGCCGTTGTTGTTCACCACGACGATCTGCGCGTCGGCGCCGGTGCCGGCGACCGCCACGTCCTGGGCGGGGCCGACGTTCCCGGCGGCGTCGTAGGCGTTGCCCCAACCCGACCAGGAGCCGCTGACGGCGCGGATGGCGTGGTAGACCGTGCCGCCCGAGACCGTCACGACCTGGAGTTCGCCGTTGACGCTCGCGACCGAGGCGCTGGTCACGGCGCCGCCCGCCGGGGTGATGTCGCCGAACCGCAGCCAGGTGCCGTTCGCGAGCCGGGCGGTGTGGAAGAGCCTGCCGTCGGCGACGGCGACGACGTGCAGGTCACCGCCGATCGAGACCGCGGAGACCTTGGTGACGTTGCCCAGCCTGTTGGTCTGCGGGCCGATGTCGGTGAAGCGGTCCCAGTTGCCGCCGGAGTGACGGATGGTGTGGTAGATGTTCCCGTCGCCGCCGACGGCGAGCAGGTAGGTGTCGCCGTTGATGCCGGCGTCCGCGATGGACTGGACGCCGCCGATGTCGCCCGCGGCGCTCTCCACGTTCCCGAAGCCGGTCCAGCTCCCGTTGGAGGAACGGGTGGTGTGGAAGACGTTGCCGCCGCCGTTCACCACCACCTGGGCGCCCCAGCCCACGGGCGTCTGCTTCGGCGGCAGCGGGGCGCTGTCGACGGTCTTGTCGTAGCGGAAGGGCTTGAAGCCGCCGCTGACCAGGGAGCTGCGCGAGTAGTTGATCTTGCGGGCGGTCAGGCCCGGCCGCGGCTCCTCGTAGACCACGGCGGTGTTGTGGCTGCCGTCGGTCCAGCCGGCGAACAGCACGACGTGCGTGCTGATGTTGTCGATCATGTCGCCGGGCTGCAGGTCGTCGAGGCTGCCGAGCTGGGTGGAGATGTCGTCGAGGGTGGAGGTGACCCGGCTGGAGCCGAGGTGCCAGGCCATCGAGACCAGGCCGGAGCAGTCCTGCCGGTAGGAGCCGTTGCTGTCGCTGTGCCACAGGCTCTGGCTGTACGGCACCGCCTGGTCGACCCAGTTCTGGGCCCGGGCGATGATCTCGGAGCGGGTGATCGAGCCGTTGACGGACGAGGTGCCGACGGCCTGCGCCGGTGCGGTCAGCGAGACGGTGGAGACGACCGCACCGAGGGCGAGGGCCCCGGCGAGGGCGACGTTGGCGAGCTTCGAACGGTTGGCGGGCATGGCGGACATGGCTGACCTCCGGACGTGGTGGACGGGGTTGGCGGCTGGGCCCGGCTTCGAGGTGCCCGGGGCCCGACGGTGACGGGCGGCTCACGCGGCGCGCGGATTCCGGTCGGCTGCCCTGCGGGAGCAGCCGGCCTGGCGGCGGTTCGACGCGCTGGTGCGGGGCGCCGGGGTGCGGCGCTCGGCGAGGCCGGGGTGCGGCGCTCGGATCCGCCTGCCCCGGGAGCGGGCCCGGCGGGACGGCCGCCCCGCAGGAGCAGCCGGTCGGTGGGGCCCGGCGAGGCCGGGGCGAGGTGGTGGGGCCGTCAGCCCCGGACCGGGTCGCGGGGCGACCGCGGCGGCGGCAGGCCGGCCGGACAGGGCCTAAGGGGCAGCCCGGCCGGCGGCGGCGAGGGTGGCGACCGCGGCGGCCTCGGTCATGACGGTGCGGAGCATGACGGTGTCCTCTCCTGCTGCGACGTGAGGGTGGGATCCGGTGGTCGCGTCCCGCGGTGACGCGCTCTCCGGTGCCGCCCGGAGCGGTGCTCCCTGGCGGCGGTCACCAGCTTCGTCGCAGCTCAACGGCGGTGGAAGGGACTTCGGCTGGACGGAAGTGGCCCTGGACCGTTCCGGCCAGGAGTGGTCGGGGCCGCGTCGGGGCCGGGTCGGGGCCGGGTCGGGGCCGGGTCGGGGTGCGGGTGCCGACGAGGGGTCAGGGCGGGTCAAGTAGCCTGCCGGAAAAGTGTTCGACCGCCTTGCCACGCCGTGCGAAGGAGACGAAGGACCCGATGAGACCTGCTGGGCACCCGGTGGTGCGACTGCTGGGGCAGGTGTGGGTGTGGCCCGCGGTGGTGATGCTGGCGGTGGGCGGGTACCGGCTGGGGACGCCGGAGCTGTGGCGGGACGAGATGGCGACCTGGACGGTGGCCACCCGGTCGTTGGGCGACCTGCTCCGGCTGCTCCAGCACGTGGACGCCAGCAACGGGGCGTACTACCTGCTGATGCACGGCTGGACGGCGGTGTTCGGCGACTCCGTGGTGGCGCTGCGAATACCCTCCGTGCTGGCGATGGCGGGGGCGGCCGCGTTCGTGGCGCTGACCGCCGAGCGGCTGTTCGGCAACCGGGTGGCGGCGGTCGGTGCGGGGCTGCTGTTCGCGGTGCCGCCGGAGGTGTCGCGGTACGCGCAGGAGGCGCGCGCGTACGCGCTGGTGACCTTCGCGATCGCGGCGGCCACCTGGTTCCTGGTGCGGGCGCTGGAGCGGCCGACGTGGCGGCGGTGGGCGCCGTACTGCGCGGCGATGGCGGTGGCCGGCGCCGGGCACCTGATCTCGTTCAGCACGGTGGCCGGGCAGGCCGCGCTGGTGCTGCTGCACCTGTGGCGCACGCGCGGGGCGGCGGAGCGGCGGCTGCTGTGGCAGTACCCGGTGGCGGTGGGGGTGGCGGCGGTGCCGGTGCTGCCGGTGGTGCTGCTGGGCAGCCGGCAGTCGGACCGGCAGCTGGGCTGGATCGAGAAGCCGAACCTCGGGGGCCTGGTGCACTTCGGCCAGCACCTGTTCGGCTCGCACACGGTGTTCTACGCCTTCGTGCTGCTGGCGCTGCCGGTGCTGCTGCTGCCGGGCCGGCGGGTGCAGGCCGGGCAGGCGCTGCTGCTCGCGGGGCTGCCGGTGGTGGGCGTGTGGGTGGTGTCGCAGGGCGGCACCTCGTACTTCATCGAGCGGTACCTGCTGTTCACGGTGCCCGCGTGGGCGGTGCTGGCCGGGGGCGGGGTCGGCGCGGTGTACGGCGTCGCGGCGGCCTGGGCGAAACGTTTCCGTGCTCCGGGACCGGCCAGGGCGGCGGTGGGACTGCTGGCGCTGGGACTGCTCGCCGTCCCGGCCGTGGCCGCCCTGCCGAAGCAGCCCGCGGTGCGCTACGTGGGCTCGCACAACGGGTCGGAGGAGCCGTTCCGGGCGGCGGCCGGGGTGATCGCGGCGGGCTACCGGTCCGGGGACGGGATGGCGGCCCCGCTGGGCAACCAGGCCTGGGCGATGGTGTGGCCGGGCGTCAGCTACTACCTGCCGTCGGACGTCCACCCGTACCCGGTGTTCGTCGCGCAGAGCGCCGACGACGCGGAGGAGCTGTCGCCGACGCCGTGCCCGCAGCCGGAGGCCTGCCTGGGGCAGGCGGCGCGGATCTGGCTGCTGGTCCTCGGGGACACCGAGGACCCGCTGACCACCATGCCGGAGGACCAGGCGCAGGCTCTCCGCACGCAGTACGGCGCGCCCGACCAGGTCACGCCGCTCGGCGGGTTCACGGTCGCGCTGCTCGACCGCGACAACTGACGAGCGGGACCCGGAGCGCGCGGCGACTGACGGGACGGACCCGGAGCACGCGACAACTGACGAGCACCACCCGGAGCGCGCGGGAACACGACGGAGGGGGAGCCGGGCGAACCGGCTCCCCCTCCGTCGTCGCGGGCTCAGAGCGTGCGCATCAGCCGGGACTGGATGGACGGCGGGTTCAGGTCGGACTGGAGGGCCACCGGGACCTCCGTCTTGTCGTCGCCCGCGCCCACCCGCAGCAGGCCGACCTCCTGGCCGGCCTTCGCGGTGTGGCCGAGCTTGGCCGCGTCCAGGGTGACCGTGCCGGTGATGCCCGGGAAGCCGGCCACCACGAGGTCCTTGGTCGCGACGACCTGGACCTTGCCGCCGAGGCCGTCGTCCACGGTGCCGACGACGTCTCCCTTCTTCACCACGGTCTGGCCGGTCAGGCCGCCCTGCGCGGCCTGGATCTGCTTGCCGCTGACCTTGAGCACGGTCGGCAGGATGCCGTCGCCGGGGTTGGGCGAGGTGGCCTGCTGGCCCAGGGTGACGCCGATGATCAGCCGCTTCACACCGCCGATCTCCTTGTAGGCGGCCCACATCAGGCAGCCGCCGGCCGGGGTGCTGGAGCCGGTCTTGACGCCGATGACCCCGGTCTTCGGGTTGATCAGGTTGTTGGTGTTGGAGATCTTCGCGTTGTTGAGGCTGGTCTCCGGAGTGGAGACGATCTGCCGGAAGATCTCGTCCTGCATGACCTGCTCGGCCAGCTTCAGCTGGTCCTTGGCGGTGGACTTGGTGTCCGCGAGGAAGCCCGCCGGGTCGGCGTAGGTGGTGTTGGTCATGCCGAACTTGGCCGACGTCTCGTTCATCAGCTTGACGAACGCTTCCTCGGAGCCGGAGTGGAAGCGGGCGAGCAACCGGGCCACGTTGTTGGCCGAGGGCAGCATCAGCAGTTCCAGCGCCTGGTACTCGGTGAGCACCTGGCCCTCGGTGAGGGTGACCCGGGACTCGTCGACGTTGCCGGACTCCTGCGCGGCCTGCTTGTCCACGGTGATCTTCGGGCCGCTCTCCCCCTTCTTCAGCGGGAACTTCTGCAGGATCAGGTAGGCGTTCATCACCTTGGTGACGCTGGCGATCGCGGACGGCGTCTCCTGCCCGGAGCTGCCGAGGCTGCCGACGCCGACCACCTCGGCGGCGGACTGGCCCTTGGCCGGCCAGGCGAGGTCGAGCGGGTCGCCGGCGAAGCTGAAGCTGCCCGCGGCGGACATCCGCACCTTGGCGTCCGGCAGCGGGCGCAGCAGCTGGGCCACCACCGCCGCGCCGAGCACCACGGCGAGGAAGGCCGTCCAGATGGTGATCCGCTTGAGCGCGCGGCGCAGCGGCGAGACCGGCCGCGCGTTGAGGGTCGCCAGGACCTCCATCGCCTCGGCGGTGTTCTCCGGCGCGGTCGGCGGCTCCGGGAGGGGCAGCGGCTCGGGCTTCGGCAGCGGCGGGACGGGCGGCACCGGCCGCGGGTCGGGGGTGGGCAGCGGCTCGGGGGCCGGGGCGGGGCCGGGCACGGGGGCAGGGGTCGGCTTAGGCAGCGGCTCCGGACCGGGCTGCGGCTCGGGTTCGGGGAGGGGCTTGGGCGCCGGGTGCGGCTCGGGCACCGGCTCCGGGAGCGGGGAGGGCTCGGGCACCGGGGTCGGTGCCGGGGGCTCCGGCACGGTGCCGGACGCGGAGGCGGAGGGGACCGCGGCGGCGCGCGGAAGCCTGGGGTCCTCCGGCGCCTCGGGCTTGGCCGGCTCGGCTGCCGCCTCGTCCGGTTCGTCGCTCTCGGGCGCGGCGGGCACGGCGGCCTCGGCGGGCGCGGCGGCCCCGGGCGTGTCGCCCTCGGAGGCGGCCTTCTCGCCAGCCTCCCCCGCCCTCTTCTCCGCGTCCTTCTCCGCGTCCTTCTCCGCACTCCCCGCCACGGCTCCCGCACCCGCCGCAACCGTCCGCATCGTGAGACGCGGGTCGGTTCCGGTCGGCCGCCCGGCCGCCTTCTCCTCGCCGTCGGCGGCCGTCGCGGCCTCCGCCTCCTCGGCCTCACCCTCGGAACTTCCGCCATCGGCGGGCTTGGTCAGCTCCTCGGGCAGCCGCAGCGCGGTGGTCGCGCTATCCACCGGCAGTCGCAGCATCGTGGTCTTGCTGTCCACATCCCGGACACGGAGCTGTACGGTCGAGCCGCGCTTGGCCCCCGCCACCGGCGTGTCGCCGGGGCCGGTCCCGGCCTCCCGGGTGCCGTTCGGGTTGCCGTCCGGAGCACTGTCCGGGTCCGGGCCCGCGCCGGCGGCCGTCCCGGTCCGCTCGCGTTCGCGCTCCTGCGCCCGCTCGCCGTCCCTCAGCACCCTGTCGGGGGACTCGCCCACGTATCCCAGCCTCCTCAACGCCCGGCGGGGCACCGGCAGACCCGATTTCGGGAAGCCGACGCCCCGCCCCGTGTACCTGTACAGTCTCCGCCACCGCCGGCCGATCCGGCTGCGCACACCCCGCCCGACCGGCGCTTATTGCCGTCGCACGGGCGTACTGCGGTCTGTTCACCGGTCAGACGCCGGGCCCGCGGCCCCTGGTTCCCCGCCTCCACCGCAAGGTCACGATTCGGAGGCGTACTCGACAAGCCCGTGTGAGAGGCGTCACCCTGTCTCTCATCCACGCGGGGAGGCTTGGATGGGCAAGAGCCGCAGAACTGTTCCCGAGGAACTCTTGCTGCTCGCTTTGGACCCGACCACGGGTACCACGGCGCAGCCGCAGACCCTCGACCTCGGACTCGCCGGGGCCCAGCTCGTCGAGCTGTCCCTGGCCGGACGGATCGTACCGGAGGGAGACCGGATCGCTGTCGTGCTCGCACGGCCGACCGGCGACCCGACCTTGGACCACGCACTGGAACTGCTGCGCCGACGCGGCAGTCCGGTCCGCGCGGCGCACTGGATCGGCGGGCCCCGGCTGGGGCTGCGGCAGACCTACCTGGCGCACCTGGAGCGCTGCGGCATGGTCACGGCCGTGCCGGGCCAGGTGTGCGGGGTGCTGCCGACGACCCGCTATCAGGCGTCGGACGACTGCACCAACGCCGCGATCAAACAGCGGCTGGACACCGCCATCCGCACCGGCGTGCCGCCGGACCCGCGGACGGCGGCGCTGGCGGCCCTGGCCCATTCCGTGGGCCTGGGCAAGCACCTGTATCCGGGCAACGAGGGCCGGTCCTCGCGGTCGCGGCTGCGCGACCTGATCCGGTACGACCCGCTGGGCGGGATGGTCGCGCACGCCGTGATGGACGTGCAGAACGGCCTGCCGGCGCAGCAGAACCGTTCTTCCCAGGGTTCCGGGGCCGGGACCGGCGCCGGGCGTTCCGGGGCCCGCGCGGCCGGCCGGGGCTCCGGTCGGGTCGCCGCCTCACGGGTCGGCGTCCGCTGACCGGGACCGCCCGGGCGCGCGGGACACCGCACCGATCGCCGTACGGCCTGCGCGGCGCGTGCGGCGCGTGCGGCCCGCACGACCCGTACGGCCCGTGACAGCGGGCACGACGGGGCACGACGGCACGACGGGGCACGACGGGCCCCGCGGCACCCCCGACGGCGCGCGCCGCCCCGTTCACGCCGCCCGACGGCGCTGAGCAACGGCGCTGAAGGACCCGACGCACCACCGAAGCAGCACCCGCACCACCAGGAGCACGGAGGGGCGGTCGCCCCGCGACGGAAGTCGCCCGGCGACCGCCCCTCTGCCGTCCCCGAAGGCCCTCCGAGGCCCGTCCGGGGAGCCCGGCGGTCCTGCCTTCGCACGTGCCACTGGCACCTGCGCCGCCGGGGAGCACATCCTTAGCCCGTACCGGTTCGAGCCGCTGAGCCGCATTACCACTCGAAGGCCCTCGCCGTCTCACAGAAGTGCTTTTCCGACGATCTGTTCTACTGCGCTGCTGTGATTCCCTGACGCCGACGTGGCCCAAGGTGACATGCTGCTCCAAGTCAGGGGGGTTGGTCCCAATGTCCGAAGTGTTCCGAGGGCTGCCGATCCAACGATCACCAGAGGTCCGGCCGGAGGTCGATGTGTCGACGAGCATCAATCCCACCGTGCGCCGTCGGCGCCTGGGCTCGGAGCTGCGAAAACTCCGCGAGGGCCTCGGGATGACGGCGGAGGAGGTGGCGGGCCGGCTGATGGTCTCCCAGTCGAAGATCAGCCGACTGGAGAACGGCCGCCGCAGCATCAGCCAGCGCGACGTGCGCGACCTCTGCGACGTCTATCTCGTGAACGACGAGCAGATGCGCGCCAGCCTCATGGAGATGGCCAAGGAGTCGCGCCAGCGCGGCTGGTGGCACGACTTCAACGACATGCCGACCCCGTACAGCGTCTACATCGGGCTGGAGGCCGAGGCCTCCTCGATCCGCGCGTACGAATCCTCCTTCGTCCCGGGCCTGTTGCAGACCGAGCAGTACGCGCAGGCCGTCGTGGAGGGCACCCAGCCGGACACCGACGCGCTCGCCGTGCAGCGCCGGGTGCAGGTCCGGATGAAGCGCCAGGACCGCATCCGGGGCGAGAACCAGCTCGGCAGCCTGTGGACCGTCATAGACGAGGCGGTGCTGCGCCGCGAGGTCGGCAGTCGCGAGGTGATGGCCGAGCAGCTCAAGCACATGATGGAGCTGAGCCAGCACCCGAACATCACCATCCAGGTGATCCCGTTCTCGGCCGGCGCCCACCCCGGTATGACCGGGACATTCTCCCTGCTGGAGTTCCCCGAGTCAGCCGATTCCACGGTTGTCTACTTCGAAGGGGTGACGAGCGATCTCTACCTGGAGAAGGAGGCGGACGTGCGCCGCTATACCGGTCTGTACGACTACCTGCGTGCGGCGGCACTCGGCGTGGCGGAGAGCCGGACACTGATAGCTGAGATTGAAGAGGGATACCACTGATGAGCACCACCTCCGAGCACGGAACCCGCTGGCGGAAGAGCAGCCACAGCGGCGGCAACGGAGCCTGCGTGGAGATCACCACGCCGGCCACGGGGGCGGTGGCGGTACGGGACTCCAAGGACCCTCAGGGGCCTCAGCTGCGCTTCTCCGCCGAGGCCTGGACCGCGTTCGCGAGTGCTGCGGCCACCGGGGTGTTCGGCCGCCACTGACCTTGCGGCGGCCGCCGACCCGGCCCCGCGCCCCCGGTGCGAATCCGAGCTCGGACCAGTTGCCCGTAGCAGTGGCCTTCGCCCTCGCCGGCGGCCGACGCTACGGGCAACTGTCGTTCCCGCCCGAACTTCGCTTCCCGCCGAGCCTTTCCTCCCGAACCGCCTTGCCGCCCGAACTTCGCTTCCCGCCCGGACCGTTCAGCGCACCACCGGGTACCGCTCGGACCAGGTCAGCCCCTCCGGGGTGCGCGGATCGTGCAGTTCGGTGCCGTGCATCAGCTCCAGCACGAAGTCGTCGGCGAGTTCGAGGATGGCGCCCCGCCCCTCCAGCCCGGCCACCAGCCCCGACGGCAGCGCGGTGTCACCGTGCAGCACCCCGAGCAGGCTCCCGCAGACCGCGCCGGTGGAGTCGCTGTCCCCGGAGTGGTTGACGGCGAGCAGCAGGCCCGAGCGCACGTCGTGCGCGACCAGCGCGCAGTAGACCCCGATCGCCAGCGCCTCCTCGGCGACCCAGCCCTCCCCCAGCGCCTCCACCCGGTCGGCGGACGGCTCACCGGCCCGGACCGCGTCCAGCGCGGCCCGCAGCGCGGCGGTGGTCTCCTCGTGCGCCTGCCGCTCGGAGAGCAGCGCCAGGGCGAGGTGGACGCCCTCCTCCAGGGTGCCGCCGCGGGCCACGCTCTGGACGATCACCGCGAGCGCGCCCGCCGCGAGGTAGCCGGTGGGGTGGCCGTGGGTGAGCACCGCGCACTCCACCGCGAGCTGGAAGACCAGGCCCGGCTCCCAGCTGGTGAGCAGGCCGAACGGCGCCGCCCGCACGACCGTGCCGCAGGCCTTGGAGTGCGGGTTCTTGGGCCGCTCCACGGTGCCGAGGTGCTCGGCGTCGGCCCCGGTCAGGGCGGACAGGCAGCCTTGGCCGGGGGCGCGCTGGGCGTACAGCCACTCCTCGCGGCCGAGCCAGCCGAGGTCGGGGCGGCGCTCGTCGGGGCCCCAGTCGCGCTGGGTGGCGGCCCAGCGCAGGTAGGCGAGGTGCAGGTCGGTGGGTGGGTGCCAGCTGCCGGTGTCGCGCCGGATGTGGGCGCGGATCAGGCCGTCGACGGTGAACAGGGTGAGCTGGGTGTCGTCGGTGACGGCGCCGGTGCGCCCGTACGCGGGGACGTAGCCGGTGACGCCCTGCGGGCCGTGCTGGGCCCGGATCTTCTCCAGCTGCTCGAACTCGACGCCGGCGCCGAGCGCGTCGCCGATGGCACCGCCGAGCAGACAGCCCCGCACCCGGCTGCGGAAGTCCTGCTGCTGGGCGCGTGACCACAGTGGCATCACGACGGGGCGCCTTTCCTCGGGGCAGGGGGCTGCGCGACGCACGGCCGCGGCGCGCGCCCTGGCACTGTATTCGAAGACCCGAGCGAATCAAGGGCGTCCCTCGTGCTCCGGTTTCCCGGCCCAGCTGCCGCCCGTACGGTGGCAGCTGGGCCGGGGGAACCGGCAGGCCGGTGGCGGGATCAGTCCAGGACCGGCAGCAGCTCCGGCAGGTGCCCGTCCGAGGCCAGCGCCGCGGCCCGGCGCTCGGCCGACACCTCGCCGTAGGTGGTGGTGCGCTGGCGGTGCGGGCGGCCAGCCGCCTCGGCGATCGCCTGGAGGTCGCGCACCGACTTGTAACTCCCGTACGCCGAGCCGGCCATCCGCGAGATGGTCTCCTCCATCAGCGTGCCGCCCAGGTCGTTGGCGCCCGAGCGGAGCATCTCGGCGGCGCCCTCCGCGCCCAGCTTGACCCAGCTGGTCTGGATGTTGGGGATGTGCGGGTGCAGCAGCAGCCGGGCCATCGCGATCACCGCGCGGTTGTCCCGGGCGGTCGGGCCGGGCCGGGCGATGCCGGCCAGGTAGACCGGCGCGTTGGTGTGGATGAACGGCAGGGTCACGAACTCGGTGAAGCCGCCGGTGCCGTTGGCCTCCAGGGAGCGCTGCTGGATCTCGGCGAGCAGCCGCAGGTGCCCGAGCCAGTGCTTCGGGGTGTCCACGTGCCCGTACATCATGGTGGACGAGGAGCGGATGCCCAGTTCGTGCGCGGTGGTGACCACTTCGACCCAGGTTGCGGCCGGCAGCTTGCCCTTGGTGAGCACCCAGCGGACCTCGTCGTCCAGGATCTCGGCCGCCGTGCCCGGGATGCTGTCCAGGCCGTTCTCCTTGGCCCGCTGGAGCCAGTCGCGGATGGACAGCCCGGTGCGGGTCGCACCGTTGACCACCTCCATCGGCGAGAAGGCGTGCACGTGGATGCCGGGCACCCGCTCCTTCACCGCGCGGGCGATGTCGAAGTAGGCGGTGCCGGGCAGGTCCGGGTGGATGCCGCCCTGCATGCAGACCTCGGTGGCGCCCACCTCCCAGGCCTGCGCGGCCCGGTCGGCGACCTGCTCCAGCGACAGGGTGTAGGCGTCGGCGTCGGTGCGGCGCTGGGCGAACGCGCAGAAGCGGCAGCCGGTGTAGCAGACGTTGGTGAAGTTGATGTTCCGGGTGACGCAGTAGGTGACGTCCTCCCCCACGGTGTCCCGGCGGACGTCGTCGGCGATCCGGCAGAGCGCGTCCAGGGCCGGGCCGTCCGCGTGGAACAGCGCCAGCGCCTGGTCGTCGGTGAGCCGCGTCGGGTCGTCGGCGGCCACCGCCAGCGCCTCGCGCAGGTCGCCGACCAGCCGCTCGGGCGCGCCCTCGGCGAGCACCTGCTCGCGCAGCACCTCCCAGTCGCCGTAGACGTCCTCGAAGTCGGCCCGGCGGTCGCCGGTGCGGCCGTCGGTGTCGATGGTGGCGTGCAGGTCGGTCCGCCCGTACGAGACGGGCAGGTCCTCGGGCTCCTGCCAGGGCAGGCCGCGGACCACCGCGTCCGGGTTCGCCAGCCCGGTCTCCGGGTCGGCGAGGGCGCGCACGTGCGGCAGCACCCGCGGGTCCAGCCAGGGCTCGCCGCGCCGCACGTACTCGGGGTAGACGGCGAGGCGTTCGCGCAGTTCGAAGCCGGCGGCCGCGGAGCGCTCGGCGAGCCGCTCGATCTGCGGCCACGGGCGTTCGGGGTTGACGTGGTCGGGGGTGAGCGGGGAGACGCCGCCCCAGTCGTCGACGCCGGCCGCGATCAGCCGCCCGTACTCGCCGTCCACCAGGTTCGGCGGCGCTTGCAGGCAGGCCGCCGGGCCCATCACGTGCCGGGCCACCGCCACGGTGGCGACCAGCTCGTCCAGTTCGGCGTCGGGCATGCCGCGCATCGCCGTGTCCGGCTTGGCGCGGAAGTTCTGCAGGATCAGCTCCTGGACGCCGTGGTAGGCCCGGGAGACCTTGCGCAGCGCGAACAGCGACTCCGCGCGCTCCTGGTACGTCTCGCCGATGCCGATCAGCAGGCCGCTGGTGAAGGGGACGGAGCTGCGCCCGGCGTCCTCCAGCACTCGCAGCCGGACGGCCGGTTCCTTGTCCGGCGAGCCGTGGTGCGGGCCGCCAGGCTCGCTCCACAGCCGGGTGGCGGTGGTCTCCAGCATCATGCCCATGGAGGCGGAGACGGGCTTGAGCCGCTGGAAGTCCGTCCAGCCGAGCACCCCGGGGTTGAGGTGCGGGAGCAGGCCGGTCTCCTCCAGGATGCGGATCGACATCGCCCGCACGTAGGCGATGGTGTCGTCGTACCCGTGCGCGTCGAGCCACTCGCGGGCCTCGGGCCAGCGGTCCTCGGGCTTGTCGCCGAGGGTGATCAGGGCTTCCTTGCAGCCGAGTTCGGCGCCGCGCCGGGCGATGTCCAGCACCTCGTCGGGGGACATGAACATCCCGTGGCCGGCCCGGCGCAGCTTGCCGGGGACGGTGACGAAGGTGCAGTAGTGGCACTTGTCGCGGCAGAGCCGGGTGAGCGGGATGAAGACGCTCTTGGAGTAGGTGATGACGCCGGGCCGCCCGGCCGCCGCCAGCCCCGCGTCGCGGACCCGGGCGGCGCTCGCACACAGGTCGTTCAGGTCCTCACCTCTGGCCTGGAGCAGCACCGCGGTCTCGGTGACGTCCAGGGCGACGCCGTCCCGGGCGCGGCGCAGGGCGCGCCGCATCGCGTTAGCGGTCGGGGGGTTGCTTGCGTCCATGGCGGTTCCGTCCATGGCGCGACCCTACGCCAGGTCTCGTACGTTCGGAGTAGCCAACCCTGAGGGCGTCTCAGGGTCGATGTACCCGTGAGGTTTACCCCGAACTGGACCCGCAGGGCGATGACGGGGGCGGGGCGCGGGCCTCTAATGGAAAGGCACAGCCAATCGCTCGTGTTCGTAGAGGAGTTGAGGACGCCATGACCAATGACACGGCGGCGGGGGACAACGTGGACGGCGGCGTGCCGTACCGCTCACGGCGGCGCATGCTGGTGCGGGCCGGGGTGCCGCTGACGGTGGCCGCGGTGATCGCCGCCGGGATCGGGCTGGTGCCCGCACTGGCGGCCGACGCCCCGCCCGACCTTCCCTCGCTGACGCCGGAGCAGCTGGTGGCCAAGGTGCTCGGCTCCGACGCGCAGAGCCTCTCCGGCACGGTGTCCGTCTCCACCGACCTCGGCCTGCCCAGCCAGCTGCTGGGCGCCGCGGCCGGCGGGCTCGGCGCGGCGGCCGGGCGCGGCGGCGGCCAGGGATCCTCCTCGGCCGACCCGCAGGCCAAGCTGCTCGGCCTGCTCGGCGGCGACCAGACGCTGCGGGTCGCGGTGGACGGCCCGGACCGCCAGCGGGTCGACCTGCTGGAGGACATGGCCGGCTACACCGTCGTCCACAACGGCGACCAGGCCTGGGCCTGGGACAGTTCCACCAACACCGCCGTGCGCCTGACCGGCCAGGCGGCCGCCCAGCACCCCGACACCGCCGGCAAGCACGCCGGGGCGCCGCTGACCGGGGTGCCGACGACCCCGCAGGAGGCCGCCCGGCAGTTCCTGACCGCGAGCGCGGGCACCACGTCGGTCACCGTGGCCGGCACCGCCAACGTGGCCGGGCAGAAGGCGTACCAGCTGAGCGTCAAGCCCGCGCAGTCCGGTTCGACCGTCGCCGAGGTCCGGATCGCGGTCGCCGCCGACAACGGGGTGCCGCTCTCGGTGGTGGTCAAGGGCGTCGACGGTTCCACCGTGCTGGACGTCCACTTCACCGACGTGTCCTTCGCCAAGCCGGCCGCCAAGACCTTCGACTTCACCGTGCCCAAGGGTGCCAAGGTGACGGAGCACAAGGCCGACGAGGGCGCCAAGGGTGAGGTGCCGCAGGGTTTCGCGCCCAAGGGTTCCGCGCCGCAGGGTTCCGCGCCCGGGGGCAAGGCCGGTCGGGACGCCTCGGGCCAGGACCACGGCGGCGTGAACGTGATCGGCGAGGGCTGGACGACCGTGGTCTCGGCGCAGCTGCCCGTCGGCGCCGTCGACGTGCCGCAGGACGGCGGCAAGGGCGGCAAGCACGGCGGCCGGGGCGCGGCGCTGAACCCGCAGGCGCTGGTGAAGTCGCTCGACAAGCCGGTCGGCGGCGGCACGCTGATCAGCACCAAGGTGGTGAACGTCCTGGTCACCGACGACGGCCGGGTGTTCGCCGGCGCGGTGACCCTGCCGGTGCTCCAGCACGCCGCCGGGGTGAACTGACGGATGACGAAGACTCCCGTAACGGGGGACGTTACGGAGTCGGCCGAGGGTCCGGGCGCCGAGCAGCGCCCGGGCCCCGCGCCTTCCACCTCCTCCTCCCCCGACTCCCCCGATTCCCTCGATTCCCCCGGCCCCCTCTCCTCCCCCGGTTCCTCCGGCTCCTCCGGGCCCGACGACGTGATCAGGACCCGCGGCCTGACCAAGCGCTTCCGGGGCGGCCAGCTCGCCGTGGACGGCCTGGACCTGAGCGTGCCGCGCGGCTCCGTCTTCGGCTTCCTCGGCCCGAACGGCTCCGGCAAGACCACCACCATCCGGATGCTGATGGGCCTGATCGCCCCCACCTCCGGCGTGGCCACCGTCCTCGGCGAGCCGATGCCGCAGTCCGTCGCCTCCGTGCTGCCCCGGGTGGGCGCACTGATCGAGGGCCCGGCGCTGTACGGCTTCCTCTCCGGGCGGGACAACCTGGTGCGGTTCGACGCCGCCGACCCGACCGCCGACCCGCGGACCCGGCGCCTGCGCGTCGAGACGGCGTTGGAACGGGTCGGGCTGAGCGCCGCGGCGGCCAAGAAGGCCCGCGCGTACTCGCTGGGCATGAAGCAGCGGCTCGGCCTGGCGTCGGCGCTGCTCCAGCCGCGCGAGCTGCTGGTGCTGGACGAGCCCACCAACGGGCTGGACCCGCAGGGCATGCGCGAGATCCGGGCGCTGGTGCGGGAGGTCGCGGCGGAGGGGACCACGGTGTTCCTCTCCTCGCACCTGCTGGACGAGATCGAGCAGGTCTGCACGCACGCGGCGGTGATGTCCCGGGGCCGGCTGGTGGTGCAGGGCACCGTCGCCGAACTGGCCGCCCGCGCGCAGGGCCGGCTGGTGGTCCGCACACCGGACGTGGCGCACGCCGTGGAGGTGCTGGCGGCCCACCGGGTCGGCTCCCTGCTGCCCGGCGACGGGCGGGTGGACGGCGATCTCGGCGCGCTCGGCTCGCCCGGCTCCCCGGTCGAGGAGGCGCTGCCGAAGCTGTGCGCGGCGCTGGTCGAGGCCGGGGTGCGGGTGCACGGGTTCGGGCTGGAGCGGGGCACGTTGGAGGACGCCTTCGTGGCGCTGACCGGGGAGGGCTTCGATGTCGCAGGCTGAGCTGTCGCGGGCTGAGCTGTCACAGGCCGGGGCGTTGCCGGTCCGGGCCGGGCGGAGGCCGCAGACGGCGGCCGGGTTCCTGGCGCTGTTCCGCAACGAACTGCACCTGACCTTCCGCCGGATGCGCACCAAGGTGCTGCTGGGGATCCTGGCGGTGCTGCCGATCCTGATCGGCGTGGTCGTCAAGCTCAACACGGGCAGTCCGCACGAGGGCGGCGGCGGGGTGAACTTCATCGCGCAGACCACCCAGAACGGCCTGTTCCTGGTCTTCACCGCCCTCGCGGTCGCGCTGCCGGTGTTCCTGCCGATGACGGTCGGCGTGGTCGCCGGGGACTCGGTCGCTGGCGAGGCGGCCACCGGGACGCTGCGCTACCTGCTGGTCGCCCCGGCCGGGCGCACCCGGCTGCTGGCCGCCAAGTTCACCGCCGGGCTGGTGTTCTGCCTGGCCGCGACCGTGGCGGTCGCGGCGGCGGCGCTGGCCACCGGCGCCGCGCTGTTCCCGCTCGGCGAGGTGACGCTGATCTCCGGCGACACCATCGGCTTCGGCGACGCGCTGCTGCGGGCGGTGCTCGTGGCCGGGGTGGTGGCGGCCTCGCTGGCGGGGCTGGTGGCGATCGGGCTGTTCGTCTCCACGCTCACCGGCAGCGGTATCGCGGCGATGGCCGCGACCGTCGGGCTGGTGGTCACCGTGCAGATCCTGGACGCCTTCCCGCAGTTGGACGCCGTGAGGCCGTTCCTGTTCACCCATTACTGGCTCAGCTTCGCGGACCTCCTGCGCCAGCCGATGTACTGGGACGGCGTGTGGAAGGACCTCGGCCTCCAGGCCGCCTACGTCGCCGTGTTCGGCGCGGCGGCCTGGTCCCGCTTCACCAGCCGGGACATCAGCGTCTGACCGCCGCGTCGGCGGGGGCGGATCAGAAGGGGCGGATCGGCGGGGGCGGATCAGCGGGGCGGATCAGCGCCTGACGGCCGCCTTCGCGGGGGCGGGTTGCGGCACGGCCGCGGCCCGCCCCGCGCGGTCGGCCCGCACCTGGCGCAGCGCGTCCCAGGTGAGCACCGCGAGCGCCAGCCAGACCAGGCCGAAGCCGGCCCAGCGGGCGGGCGGCATCGACTCGTGGAACACCGCCACGCCGATCAGGAACTGGAACACCGGCGCCAGGTACTGCAGCAGCCCGAGCACGGTCAGCGGCACCCGCACGGCCGCCGCGCCGAAGAACAGCAGCGGGATCGCGGTGATCACCCCGCTGAGCAGCAGCAGCCCGGAGTGCCCCCAGCCGTACGAGCCGGCCACCGTGTGGCCGAAGGTGCCGCGCCCGCTGACCTCCAGGTAGACCAGGTAGCCGAGCGCGAACGGGAACATGAAGGCGCTCTCCGCCGCCAGGCTCTCCAGCCCGCTCAGCCCGACCTTCTTCTTCAGCAGCCCGTACGTGGCGAAGGAGAGCGCCAGGGTGAGCGCGATCCACGGCAGCCGCCCGTACGCGACGCTGAGCACCGCGACGGCGGCCGCGCCGACGCCGACCGCCGCCCACTGCGCCGTCCGCAGCCGCTCCTTGAGCACCAGGACGCCGAAGCCGATGGTGACCAGCGGGTTGATGAAGTAGCCGAGGCTGGTCTCGACGACGTGCCCGGCGTTGACGCCCCAGATGTAGACGCCCCAGTTGATCGAGATCACCGTGGCCGCGCCGGCCAGCATGGCGAGCCTGCGGGGCTGGCGCAGCAGCGGGCGTATCCAGCTCCAGTGCCGCTGGGCGATCAGCAGCAGCACCACGGCGACCAGGGACCAGACCATCCGGTTGGCCAGGATGTCGTCGGCGGCGCCGGGCTCCAGCAGTGGCCAGAACAGGGGGAAGAGGCCCCAGATGCCGTAGGCCGCGACGCCGTACCAGAGGCCTCGGCCGCTGTCCTGCTGGGTTGTCTGTGGCATGGCCGCCTGCCCTCCGCGCGCGTGTGTCGAGGTGACGGTAGCTGGCGGAGGGGCAGGCTGTCATCTCCGTTTCCGCATTTTGGTCATGACATCTCTGACCTCGGGAAACGCGGGGCTCATCGCCGGCCCGGAGCGCCTCAGCCCTGGAGCGCCTCGGGCCCGGAGCGCCTCAGCCCTGGAGCGCCTCGGGCCCGGAGCGCCTCAGGCCTGGAGCGCGGCGCGCACCGACTCCGCCAGCGGGACGGTCGGGCGGCCGATCAGCCGGGCCAGGTCGCCCGGGGTGCCGGCCAGCTCGCCACGGGCGATGCCCGCGTCCACGTCCACCAGCACCTCGGCGAAGCCCTCCGGCAGGCCCGCGCCGACCAGCGCCGCGAGGTGCTCCGCCGGCGCCACGTCCTGGTGCGCGACCGGCTGCCCGGAGACCAGCGCCAACTCGGCCGCCAGCTCCGCCAGGCTCCACGCGGCGTCGCCGCTCAGCTCGTACACCCGGCCCTCGTGGCCCTCGCCGAGGAGGACGGCGACGGCCGCGTCCGCGTAGTCCTTGCGCGGGGCGGTGGCCACCCGGCCGTCCCCGGCGCTGCCGAGCACCACGCCGCGCGCGACCGTGCCGGCCGCGTCGCCCAGGTAGTTCTCGGTGTACCAGCCGTTGCGCAGCAGGACGGACGGCAGGCCGGATTCGCGGATCAGCTCCTCCGTCGCCTTGTGCTCGTCGGCCAGCCGGAAGGTCGCCGCGCCCGGCGCGCTGGTGTAGGCGAACAGCGCGACGTCGGCCGCACGGGCCGCGTCGACCACCGCGCGGTGCTGCGGGATGCGGCGGCCGACCTCGCTGCCCGAGATCAGCAGCACCCGGTCGCCGGCCGCGAAGGCGCCGGCCAGGGACGCCGGGTCGTCGTAGTCGACCACGCGGACGGCCACCCCGCGCGCGGCCAGGTCGGCGGCCTTCTCGGCGGAGCGGACGGCGACCGCCACCTCGCTCGCGGGGACGGCGGCCAGCAGGCCCTCGACGACGAGACGGCCGAGCTGGCCGGTGGCACCGGTGACGACGTACATGGGGATGCTCCTCGGGTGGGTTTGGGCCTCGATGGGGTTCCTGCCTCGAAACTCACCCTAGGGACTGCACTAACCTTTCGAAAGTACGCACTTCAAAGTACGGTACTGATATGAAGGTAATGGCAGGACAGTCATGAAGACCCTGGAGGAAGGCCGCCCGGCCGTCCCGGTGCGCGAGCTGCCGCCGGCCGACGTGTTCGACCGCATGTGCCCGTCCCGGGGCGTGCTGGAGCACGTCACCAGCCGCTGGGGCGTCCTCGTGCTCGGCGCGCTGCGCGAGCGCGGCTACCGCTTCAGCGAACTGCGCCGCCGGGTCTCCGGCGTCAGCGAGAAGATGCTCGCGCAGACCCTGCAGACGCTGGAACGCGACGGCTTCGTGCACCGCGAGGCCCACCCGGTGATCCCGCCCCGGGTCGACTACAGCCTCACCCCGCTCGGCCGGGAGGCCGCCGAACTGGTCGCCGCCCTCGCGCACTGGTCCGAGCAGCGGGTCCCCGCCGTCGAGGCCGCCCGCGCGGAGTACGACGCCCGGCCTAGCGCTCGCTGATCAGGGCCGCCAGCCCGTCCAGCACGCGGGCCAGGCCGAAGGCGTACGCGTGGTCCGGGTCGTACGCGCCGCCGTGCGCCTCGCCGGCGGCGGCGCCCACCCGGGCCGCGACCGGGTAGCGCTCGGCGTCGAAGACCTTGGCGAGCAGCTCGGCGTTGGCGGCCCACCACTGCGCGTCGGTCATCGCGCTGTCCTGCCGGGCGGCGCGCTCGTCGGCGGCCATCCGGGCGCAGGTCTGGACGAAGCCCAGCAGGTGGGTGAGCGCCGCGTCCAGTTCGACGTCGGGCAGGCCGGTGCCCTCGAAGGCGCGCAGCTCGTACTCGTACTTGGCCATCAGGCCCGGGCCGAGCGGCGGGCGGCTGGTGGAGACCGCCGAGACCCACGGGTGGGCGCGGTGCAGCGTCCGGTTGTCGTCGGCGACGGCGGTGACCCTGGCCCGCCAGCCGTCGTCGGCGGGGGCGCTGCGCGGCGTCGTCGCGTAGACGGTGTCCAGCATCAGGTCGAGCAGTTCGGCCTTGCCGGGGACGTAGGTGTACAGCGCCATCGGGGACAGCCCCAGCTCCTGCGCCACCCGGCGCATGGTGACGGCGTCCACGCCCTCGGCGTCGGCCAGGGCGATGGCCACGGCGGCGATCTCGCCGGTCGACCGGGCCTGTCGCGGGCCGCGCCGGCCGGGCTTCTCCTCGGCGGTCAGCCCCCAGAGCAGGGCGAGGGTGCGCGCCGGATCTCCTGCGCTGCTGCGGTCCGTGGCCATGGGGGGATCTTTTCACGGCCCCGCCGACAGCTCGACGGCCCGACGGCCGGTCGCTCGGCGGTCCGGCGGCCCGGTGCCGGCGTCATACGAGCGCCGGGTGGATCAGCCGCCCGTGGTGGACGAGCGAGGCGGACTGCTTGAGCCGGCTCACCCGGACGCTGATCTCGTAGCCGCGGATGCCCTCGACGTGGGCCAGGCGGCCGGTGAGGTAACGGTAGAAGTCGGGGGTGTCCCGGCAGGCGACCACGGCCATCAGGTTGTGGCGTCCGCTGATCGCGGCGACGAACGCGCACTCGTGGTGGCCGCCGACCTCCTCGCCGACCTGGTGCAGCCGCGGTAGGTCGACCTGCAGCCACAGGGTGGCGTTGAGCCGGTAGCCGAGGCGCTCGGCCAGGGTGTCGACGTCGTACGTGAGCGAGCCGGCTGCCTCCAGTGCCTCCAGGCGACGGGCGACCCGGGGCTTGGACCAGCCGGTGACCTCGGCCAGGTGGGTATGGGTGGCCCGGCCGTCCTCGGCGAGCGCGCGCAGCAGCGGCAGGTCCTGTTCGCCCAGGGGCGTCGACGAGGCCACTGCCGGGGTGGGGTGGCCGGAGGTCAGCCGCCGCACCTGTTCGGGGGTGAGCGAGGCGTCGGGGTCGGTCCAGGGCGCGGTTCCGGGACCGCCGTAGATACGCACGACCAGGTCGACGTTCACGTCCAGGACGGCGCCCGCTCGCGGCAGCTGGCGCAGCAGCAGGTCGTCTTGGTCGGTTCCGGCGGGGGACCGGATGATGCAGATGATCTCCGAGCCGCCGGAGGCGATGCCGACGTACGCCACCTCGGACCGGCGGGCCAGTGACTGGGCCAGCGGTGCCACCGCATCAGGTCGGCAGCGCAGCCGGACGATCCACTCCGCCTGGCCGTCGGCGTTCAGGTTGCCCAGTCCGACGACGCGCAGCAGGCCGTCCCGCCGCAGGGCGGCGTAGCGGCGCGCCACAGTCTGTTCGGACACGCCGATGACCTCCCCGAGCCGCCGGAACGAGACCCGGGGCGCGCACTGCAAACCGTGGATGATTTTGCGGTCCAGATCATCAGCCATGGAGGAATGGTCCCATCGCCAGACGCCCAGGCGGAGGTTCCGGGACGCTTCGTGGGATCGACCGCGGGTTTCGGGCGCTTCGGGGAGAAGCTGATCGGCGGCTCCACGGGCGGCTGCCGTCGGCCGTCGCCCCCGGGAGCGGGCGCACGCTCCCGGCGGCGCTCCGAGAATGCGGGGCCTCCCCCGCAGCAGCCGAAGGAACGACCCCGTGAACTCCACAACGACGCCGGACCTCAGGGCCGGACGGGCCGCCACGCTCGTCATGGCCTGCCTGGGTGTCTTCGTCGCCTACCTGCCCGTCACCACCGTGTCGGTGAGCCTGCCGGCGATCCAGCGCGCACTGGGCGCGTCGACCTCCGAACTGTCCTGGGTGTCGGACGCGTTCGTGCTGCCGATGGCCGCGCTGATCCTGACCACCGGCGTCTGGGGCGATGTCCACGGCCGCAAGAAGGTCTTCCAGACCGGCATGGTCTTCTGTGCGCTGGGCGCCGCGATCTCGCTGCTGTCCAGCTCGGTGCAGGCACTGTGGGTCGGGCAGGCGGTCTCCGGCATCGGCGCCGCCGCCCTGCTGCCCACCACACTCACGCTGATCAGCCATGCCGTGCCCGACCACCGTGAGCGGGGCAAGTTCATCGGCTTCTGGGCGATGAGCCTGACGGCCCCGCTCGCCGTCGGCCCGCTGATCGGCGGCGCCCTGCTGGAGCACACCACCTGGCGCTGGATCTTCCTGCTGCCGATACCGCTCTCCGTGGCCCTGCTGGCCGTCGCCACGTTCCGGCTGCCCGACTCGCGCGCCCCGCACGGCCGCCGGCTCGACTGGCCCGGCCAGATCACCGCCGCCGTCGCCGTCACCGCACTGGTCTACGGCGTCATCGAGGGCGGCGCGGACGGCTTCGGCGAACCCGCTGTGATCACCGCGCTGACGCTCGGCGCGGTCGCCGCCGGAGCCTTCGTCCTGGTGGAACTCCGCAGTGCCGGCCCGATGCTGGACCTGGCGCTGTTCCGCAGCCCCGCGTTCACCGCCACCGCACTGGTGGCCGTGGTCAGCTTCCTCGGCCTGATCGGCTTCTTCTTCGTGCTCAGCCTGTACTTCGGCCTGGTCCAGCACCTGAGCACCATGCAGGCGGCACTGCGGATGGTGCTGGTGTCCGGCACCTCGCTGGTGGCCGGCCTCCCTGTCGGACGGCTGATGCACCGGATCCCGCCGAGGGTGCTGATCACCACCGGGCTGGTGCTGATCGCCGCCGCGATGTTCGCCATGACCGGCGTCGACGCCCACACCTCCTACGCGGCGCTGACCTGGCGGCTGGTACTGCTCGGACTCGGCATGGGCGCGGTGCTCACCCCGATGACCGCCTCCGCAGTCTCCGCCGTTCCCTTCCACCTGGCCGGGATGGCCGCGGCCGGCAACAACGCGATCCGCCAGGTCGGCGCCGCGCTCGGCCCCGCCGTCCTCGGCGCGCTGCTCACCAGCCGTGCCCTGAACGCCCTGCCCGAACAGCTCGCGAACGCCGGCGTCCCGGCCCAGACCGGCGCGCGTGTCCTGGACGCCGCCCGCGAACACGGCCTGGGCGCCGTCGCCGGACTCGACCTCGGCCCCGCCACGGGACAGGCCCTGACCGCGCTGAGCAACTCCTTCCTGGACGGCATGCGGCTGTGCCTGCTGGTCTCCGCCGGCCTCGCCCTGCTGGCCGCGCTGGCCTGCGCCCTGCTGCTGAAGAGCCCGTCGAGCGCGGCACCGAGGGCGGCGGGTCCGGGACGGCCGGTGCCGGAAGCGGAACAGGCCGCGGTCCCGGTTGCGGTCCCGGTTGCGGCGCAGCCGGCCTGAGGACCCGCCCGGCGATCTTTCCGCGAACCCCGGCGGAGCCCCCAGCCGGTGCGCCGGCCGACCATGACCAATCTCGGCGCCGACCGCTGTACCGATGTTCCCCGAGGCCGGGCTACCGTCTCCCCATGACCAGCGTCCCGACCAGCAACGGCCCGAGTGGCGGCGGCTCGACCGGTGGCAGCCCGACCGGTGGCGGCCCGAGCGGTGGCGGCCCGGACCCGATCCCGGGCACCGACACCCCCGAGACCATCCGCCCCCGCGTCACCTGCCGCCGCTGCCACCGCCCGCTGCACGACCCGGAGTCGCGGATCCTGCGGCTCGGCCCGGAGTGCCGTGATCCGGCGGAGCGGGTCGCGCGCTTCGACGTCGACCAGGATCCGCTGCCGGGCATCGGGTGACAGGCACCGGGTGACGGGCGTCGCTCGCCGGCCTCTGGTGTAGCGCCCGTCAGGCGCGCCGGAAGAGGCGGCGCAGGAGGCCGGGGCGGGGTTCCGGCTGCTCCTCGATCTGCTTGGCTTCCTGGGCTTCTCGCGCGGCCCCGGCTTCCCTGGCTTCCTGGGCCTCGGCCCGCTCGATCATCCGCCGGGCCAGGTCGAGGTCGGCCCGGGGCAGCCAGGGCGCGGTGAGCGCCAGCGCGGCGAGCGAGCGCAGGACGGTCACCACGCGGGTGCGGCGGGCCCGGGCGCTGTAGTGCAGCCGCTGCCGGAGCCGGTCGGCGATGTCGGCGCGGGTCTCGGGGTGCGTCCAGCCGATCGCGACGAGGGCGAAGCCGGCCGCCTCGACCACCCAGTCCTCGGGCCCGAGCAGCAGGTCGACCAGTACGCGGCGGCGCTCGGAGTCCTCCCACGGCTGGTCGGTGCGGTGGTGGGCGATGCCGAGGCAGGCGAAGACCTGGACGGCCCGCACCCACAGTTCGGGCTGGTGGGCGAGCAGGGCCCGGCCGAGGTCGTCCTCCCGGGGCATCGGCGGGTGGACGAGCGCGCCGAGCAGGTCGTCGAGGGGCAGCCCGGCCAGCCGGACGGCGTGGTCGTAGGCGGCGGGGACGGTCGCCCAGACGATCTCGGCGGTGGCCCGGACGAGTTCGGCGCTGTCCGGCGCGGGCGGGGCGACGGCCGGGCGCGGGTCGGTGCCGTCCCAGGCCCAGATCCGGGTGGCCGGTTCGGCCAGCGGCAGCCGGGGGTCGGGCTCGGCGACGGACTGGTAGGCGACGGTGGAGCGCGGCAGGGCGAGGCGGACGGCCAGCAGGGAGCTGGGCGGTTCCACGGCGGAGGCGCTGCACTCGATCTCGCTGTCGCGGGTGGTGCCGGGGGCGGCGAGCACCTGGTGCAGCACGTTGACGGTCGCCTCGGTGGCGCCGGAGACCATGCCGAGCCAGGGTTCCCGGTGGCTGAGGCGTTCCAGCAGGTCCTGGGCGTACTCGTGGTCGGGGTGGGCGCGGTGGTGGTCGGCCAGGGCGAGCAGGTGGGCGGGGTCGCCGTCGGCGGCGTGCCGCAGGCCGTACCGGGCGGGGGCCGCCTTGGGGTGGTCGGGTTCGGTGGCGAGCACGCGGTCCAGCCAGGGCAGGCCGTCGGCGGGGCGGCCGAGGGCGCCGTACAACTCGGCGACGTCGACGGCGAGGTAGCTGCTGGAGTTGTCCCGCTCCGGTTCGACCCGGGCCAGTTCGGCCTCCCAGACGGCGAGCGCCCGTTCCGGCCGGCCGTGCGCGCGCAGGGCGTTGCCGAGCATCACGGACGGCAGGTAGCCGGGGGCCAGCAGGTGGGCCAGTTCGGCGAGTTCGACGGCGCGGTCGGTGGCGCCGAGGCGGCGGGTGAGGCCGGAGGCCATCGCGAGCAGCAGCGCGTGGTCGCCGTGGCGGGCCACCACGGACTGGACGAAGTCCTCGAACGGCTGGACGGCTTCGGCGAGTTCGGGGGGCAGCGGGTCGGGCAGTCCGCCGCTGGCCCGGGCCACCGCCTGGGCGACGGCGTCCGGGTCGACGAGGGCGGGCAGGTCCTCGCGGGCGAGCCAGGCGGCGTGCGCCCAGGGTCTCGCGGGCTCGTACTGGATCGCGGAGGCGAGCAGGCCGACGGCGGTGTCCCAGTCCCCGGCGGCGGCCTCGACGTGGGCCCGGCAGGCGACGGTGCCCAGGTAGACCTGGCCGTCCAGCGGGAACAGGTCGCGGGCGGCGGCCGGGCCTCCGGCGGCGGCGCACAACTCGGCCAGCGCCTCGTGCAGTTCGGGCAGCTGGGGGTCGGCGAGGATCGCGTCGGCCAGGTGGTCGGCGGCGTGCGGGAGGTCTCCGGAGTCGATCGCCAACCGGGCCACCGCCACCTCGCCCTCCGCCGCCAACCGCTCGTCGCCCTCGTCGTCGGCGTGCCCCATGTGGTCGTCCCCCCGCTCGCGGTGTCTGCCATGTGCGCGGACGAGGCTATCCCGCGTATCTGATGACCGGATGATCAATCTGTCGGTGTGTCGGACGAGCTGGAATTGGCCTGAATCGCGCTCACCTTCTGGGCCGGATACACCCCGAACGAGTGGTTTGGGTGCTGGTCGACGCCTTTTCCCGGAATCGGCGCACCACGATGTTCCCCGGCGCTTCGCTCCCGAAGCACCCGCCGGAGCACCCCTCGGAGCATCCCGAAGCACCCCCGCAGCACCCCCGCAGCACCCCCACCCCGACGACAAGCGAGAAGTGACAATGAAGCTCTCCCGCACCCTGTCCATGGCCGCCTCGGCCGCCGTCCTGAGCACCGTCGCCCTGGGCACCACCGCCCTCACCGGGCACGCCACACCGGCGGCCGCCGCCTCGTTCGTGGTCAGCGAGGCCCAGTTCAACCAGATGTTCCCGAGCCGGAACTCCTTCTACACCTACCGCGGCCTGACCGACGCCCTCAGCGCCTACCCCGGGTTCACCACCACGGGCAACGACGCCACCCGCAAGCGCGAGGCTGCGGCGTTCCTCGCCAACGTCAGCCACGAGACCGGCGGCCTGAAGTACATCGTCGAGCAGAACACCGCCAACTACAGCCACTACTGCGACACCTCGCAGCCCTACGGCTGTCCGGCCGGCAAGAGCGCCTACTACGGGCGCGGCCCGCTCCAGATCAGCTGGAACTTCAACTACAAGGCGGCGGGCGACGCCCTGCACATCGACCTGCTGAACAACCCCTCCCTGGCCGAGAAGGACCCGGCCGTCTCCTGGAAGACCGGCCTCTGGTTCTGGAACTCCCAGAAGGGCGCCGGGACGATGACCGCGCACGACGCCATCGTCAACGGCAAGGGCTTCGGCGAGACCATCCGCAGCATCAACGGCGACCTGGAGTGCAACGGCAAGAACCCGGACGAGCGCAACGACCGCATCAACCTCTACAAGAAGTTCGTCGGCGTCCTCGGCACCGACGTCGGCGGCGGCAACATCTCCTGCTGACGGGCGGCGGCTTGCGCGGGAAGTCGGCCCGTCCGACTTCCCGCGCACGGGTCGGTTGGCGGGCGCGGCCGGGGACGGCGTCAGCGCCGGACGTCATCGCCGGGCGTCATCGCCGGGCGTCGAAGCGAAGGTCCACGAAGGCCCCGACCAGTCCCCCGAGCGCGACGGCCGGCACGACCGCGTCCCCGGCACGGCCGGCCAGACCGCCCGTGACCAGCACGAACGCGACGGCGGCCAACGCGCCCGCCCAGGCCGGACCTGATCGCGGCAGCAGGGGCACGGGCCTGCCGTCCCGCCGCCGCCTGACCCACTTGACGGCGAGCAGGAGCACCGCGACCGCGACGAGTGGCGGCGCCATGACGTGCGCGGAGGTTCCCATCCTTGTCCGCCTTCCGTTCGGGCTGTCACCGACACGGTAACTGCCGTGCGGCGGGGCGGCGATGGCGTATTCCCCTTCGTCATCGCCGATCCGCCGAACGACCGGCGGGCGGGGCGCCGAGTACCTACGTTCGGGGACATGACGACGACCGCATCGCAGGAAGCGTTCCTGAAGGCCTTCCACGCCGAGCGCCCGGCGCTGACCTCGGACGTGCTCGGCCGCGCCAGGGCTTCGGACGGCAGGACCAGCTACCAGGTCCTGCGTGACCGCGCCGCCGGGAGCCGCCGGGTGCTCGACCTCGGTTGCGGCGACGGGCTGTTGCTCGAACTGCTCGCCGGGACCAGCGGTCGCGAGTTGGCCGGGATCGACCTGTCCCCCGAGGCGCTCGCGCTGGCCCGCCGCCGACCGGCCCTGGCGGGCGCCCGGCTGGCCGTCGGACGGGCACAGGAACTCCCTTTCGCGGACGGCGCGTTCGACGCCTGCGTCTCCCACCTCGCGCTGATGCTGATGGGCGACCTGGAACTGGTCACCGCCGAGATCGCCCGGGTGCTCGCCCCTGGGGGGCTGCTCGCGTGCGTACTCGGCGGCGGAATGGTCGGCGGCGAGGTCCATGAGCGGTTCGGCGAGCGGCTGTCCGCCGCCCTCGCCGCGCTCCCCGCGGACCGCCGCATCCCGGCGCTGGGCGACCGGCGGGCGCGGAGCCGCGACGGCCTCGCCGGGCTGCTCGGGCCGGCCGGGTTCGGGCCGGTGGGGTGGGAGACGGTCCTCATCGACCTCGGCGGCCCGGCGGAACGGGTGTGGGAGGCCGTGTCCGGCGTCTACGACGTGGGCCCGCTCGACGAGGAGGCCCGCGCCGCCCTGCACGAGGCGTTCCTCACGGAGGCCCGGGCGGCGTCGGGCCCGGCGGACGGGCACCTTCCGTACGGGTTCAGGATCCACCTCGCGGCGGTGAGGCCGGTCCCCCCGCGCACCTGAATATTTCATCACGAGAAATATTCAGGTGGTCTGCGGCGTTGGCCACGGAGCCGGGTGCGGGAAGGCCCCGCACGGCTGGAGACGGGAGCGACGCCGTGCGCGTGGAGATCTGGACCGACATCAACTGCCCGTGGTGCTACATCGGCAAGGCCCGGTTCGAGCAGGCCCTGGAGCGGTTCCCCCACCGTGGGGACGTGGAGGTCGTCCACCGCTCCTTCGAGCTCGACCCCCACTCGCCGGCCGAGGCGCGGCCGGTCGTCCCGCTGATCGCCGCCAAGTACGGGCTCAGCCTGGAGCAGGCCGAGGCGGCGGAGGCGCGGATCGCGGACAACGCGCACGGGGAGGGGCTGGCGTACCTCCGCGAGGGGCGCGACGCGGCGAACTCCTTCGACATGCACCGCCTGCTGCACTTCGCCAAGGACCACGGGCGGCAGGGGCAGCTGCTGGACGCGCTGTACCGGGCCAACTTCGCCGACGCGCGGTCCGCGTTCGCGGAAGGACGGCTGGTGGAACTGGCCGTCGAGGCGGGGCTGGACGGCGAGGCCGCGGCGGCGGCGCTGGCCGATCCGGACGCCTACGCGGAGGCGGTGCGCGAGGACGAGGCGACGGCGGGCGCGATGGGCGCCACCGGGGTGCCGTTCTTCGTGTTCGACCGGCGGCTCGGGGTCTCGGGCGCCCAGCCGGCCGAGACGTTCACGGCAGCGCTGGAGCAGGCCTGGGAGAGCCGGGTGGCGGTGCCCCTGCTGGTCGGCGGCGGCGACGGTGGCGGCGAGGTGTGCGGGCCGGACGGGTGCGAGCTGCCGCAGCGGTGAGGTGAGGGGCGCGGAGCAGGAAGTCGGCGGGGCCGACTTCCTGCACCGCCGCCTTCCTGCTCCGGGCAGGTCAGCGCTTGGGGGCGACGAGGCGGGTGCCGGCCCAGTCCGGGGCGGCGCCGATGGCCTTGGTCGAGGCGAGGCCGGCGGTCTGGGCGGCCTCGTTGACGTCGCTGGGCTCGATGTAGCCGCCCCGGCCCGACTTCGGGGTGAGCAGCCAGGTCGTGCCGCCCTCTTCGAGGAGGCCGATGGCGTCGACCAGGGCGTCGGTGAGGTCGCCGTCGTCCTCGCGGAACCAGAGCAGGACGGTGTCGGCCACGTCGTCGTAGTCCTCGTCGACGAGGTCCTGGCCGGTGATCGACTCGATGCCCTCGCGGAGGTCCTGGTCGACGTCCTCGTCGTAACCGATCTCCTGGACGACCTGCCCGGGCTGGAACCCGAGCCGGGCCGCCGGGTTGGTGCGCTCTGTCGTCATGCCGGTGTTCCTTTGACTTGGAGGCGCCTGTCGCCTCGCATCCAGGTAGCCAACCAGACACGGACGGTGGCCGGCGCGGAACACGCCCATGAATTGACGGTCCGTCAGACCTCGCGGCAGGAAACGATGCCGGACGAGCTGACGGCCAGCAGGAGTTGGGCGCCCCCGGCGGCATCGGCCCGGGTGATGGTGGCGCCCAGCTCGCCGGGCGGGAGGGGGAACGTGTGCGGGTGCAGGTCGGCGTCGTGCGCCACGACTGCGTCGCCCTCGACGTAGAGCAGCAGGTATTCGGCGACGTCGGGCACATCGGACACGTCGGGTCCCCTCCCCTGGGGCGGCTGGCGCTTGGCCCTGCCCACGCTAGGGGCCGCGCGGGGCACGGTCGGTGGCATTCACCCGGCACCACCCCCACGGGTGAATCCGGCGGAGGACGGGCGGGGGTTGGGGGCAGGGCTGGGGCCGGGGTTGAGGTGGGGGTTGAGGCGGGCGGGGTGCCCGGCGGCGTTGCGACCGGCGGCCTCGCGGTAGGCGATGCGTTGGACGGCGGTGACCAGGCGGTAGAGGTTGAGGGCGGCGTCGGAGTCGTCGGCGGCGAAGCCCAAGTGGAAGATGAAGGCTTCGAGTTCGCGCCAGTCGAAGTCGTCGGGGACGGGCTGGGCGACGCCGGGGGCGAGGGTGTTGAAGGCGGCGGCGACGGCGTAGTGGGTCGCGGCGAGGGCGTTGGCCAGGAGGTTGGCCAGGGGATTGGGGCCGAAGTCGGGGTCCGGGTCCGGGTCGGGCATGTCAGGGGTCCTCCTCGTCGGGCTTTGCAACGTTGAGTGCGGTGATGACGCCCAGGACGACGGTGGCGATCGCCAGGGCGAGGAGGACGGCGAAAGCAGCGGCGATCAGAAAGCGCACGGGTCTTCGCGGTCTCGGTCGGCGGCGAGGAGGAGGGAGAGGAGGTTGAGGAGCGTGGAGGCCGGGGCGGTGTTGAAGCGGACGAGGACGCGGCCGTCGATGGTGCGGTCGATGGTGGCGGAGGGGAAGATGAGGCCGAACCTGCGGCCGCGCTCGTCGACTTCGGCGAGGAGCGTGCGGATGTGGTCGTCGGTGTAGTACCGGATCCGGGGGTCGGTCGGGAGCATCGGGCGGCGACGGGGAAGGGGCATCAGGCGGCGTCCAACTGCAGCTCGAACCAGACGGATTTGCCCTGCTTGCGCAGGTCGGCGCCGAAGCGGTGGGCGAGGGAACGGACGAGGTGCAGGCCTCGGCCGGAGAGCGCGTAGGGGTCGGCGGGGGCGCACGGCTCGGGCGGGAGGGTCGGGCTGTCGTCACAGACCGAGACGCGGAGCCTGCGGTTGAGGAGGGAGAGCACGACGAGGGGCGCGAGGCTCCCGGCGTGCTTCCACGCGTTGAAGAAGAGTTCGTGGAGGGCGAGTTCGGCGTCGGAGATGGTGGGGGGCGGCCAGCCGGCGGTGGTGAGGAGGTCGCACAGCTCGGTGCGGGCGGCGGTCCAGTCGGGAGGGTTGGAAGCACGCATGAGAGACCCCGGGAGGGAGAGGAGGGGAATCGACGAAGCGTCGCCATGAACCGGCCTGACGCTCCGCCATGTGATCGGTGCAACACTGAGAGTAGGGGCCTATCTGGCAAGGTTGCAAGCCGATCCGGGAGACTCATGCCAGCCATCACTCGTTGGTGGCATCCCGGAGGGGTTGTGCGCGAGACTGCGCCGACAGGGAAGGACGATCGTGGGATACAAGGGACCAATCAGCCAGCGGCAGCGCCGATTCGGCGAGGAGCTGCAGCACCTGCGGACAGCCGCCGGGCTGTCGTCCGCCGACGCCGGGGCGCTGGTCGGCATGAAGGTTCCGGCAGTGAGTCACACCGAGGCTGGCCGGATCACTCTCAACCCCGAACGCCTCGAAGTCTGGCTCGACGCCTATGGCTGCACGGACCCGGTATACCGCGCGGGTCTTACCGAGATGGGTCGAAGCAGCGGCAAGGGCTGGTGGAGCGAGTTCGAGGGCAAAGTCCCGACACTCGCGCTGGATCTGGCCGAGGCGGAGGACAGGGCACAGACCTTCTCCGTGTTCGACACACTCCATATCCCCGGCAGCTTGCAGGTCCCGGGCTATATCGAAGCCATCTACAAGGATGCTTACCAAGATGGCCGTTGGGACACGGCGACCGCCGTCCAGTTCCGTCTACAGCGGCAGCGCGTCCTGACCGACAGTAAGCGTCAGTTTCGATTCGTCATCCACGAGGCGGCTCTTCAGATGCGGTTCGCTGGCAAGTCAGTCATGCACGAGCAGCTTCTTCACCTCGTCGATATGGCGGAACTACCCAATGTCACGATCGAGATCATTCCATTCGACGCCCCCAAGAAGGTCCCCTACACAGGCGCCTTCCTGATCTGCGACCCCGGGTGCACCGCTCTGTCGACCATCATCCTGGATGGGCCCAAGCGCGCCATTCACCTTGGGGATCCATCAGATGTAGTGGCCTACCACCAGAAGTTTCGAGAGGCCTGCGATCTCTCGTTACCGGCCGTGGACGCGTCCAAGCCCAGACGTGATTCCTCCCGTGACTCGTGGGGACTCCTTCAGTACCTCATTTACCAGCTCCAAACGTGAAAGGCGCCCGATGTCCGACCTTGCCTGGCAGAAGTCATCCTTCAGCGATGCAGACGGCGGCAGCACATGTCTTGAACTAGCAACTGGGGTCGACAGCCTCCGCCACCTCCGCGAGTCCGATGACCCCTCCACCATCGTCACCACCACCGTCCCCAAACTCCGCGCCTTCGTCCTCGGCGCCAAGGCCGGCGAGTTCGACCACCTCGTCTGAGCCTGAACCCCTGCCGCGCGCCCGGCGGTCAGCACACTTGGTGCTGACCGCCTCCGCCCAACTCCCTGTTCCGGGCCGCCCGCCCTGGGTTAGCGTGGACCCATGTCGAGAGACCTGCCCGCGCTACGGGCATCCCATCAGGACCGGGACCGCATCGTAGAAACGCTGCAGGTCGCCGCCGCAGACGGCCGGCTCACCCCCGAAGAACTCGAAACCCGGCTGGAAGCCGCGCTCTCGGCCCGGACGCTCGCCGAGTTGGCCGAGCTGACCACCGACCTGCCGAGCTTCGCGTCGGCCGTGGCCGTGCCGAAGGACGTGCTGGTCATCGACCAGCGCGGCGGCAAGTACACCCGGGCGGGGCGCTGGGTGGTCCCCCGGCACATCGAGTTGCGGCCGAAGCACTGCACGGTCGTCCTCGACTTCACCGAGGCGGTGATCACGGCCGACACCCTTCTGATCGACGTGTCCCTGCGGCACGGCAAGCTGCTCATCATCAGCCCGCCGGGCCTCGTCACCCTCGACACCGACGGTCTCACCCTGGTCTTCTCCAAGGTCAAGCAGCGCTCCGACAGCGGCGGCGACGCCACCAGGCCCCAGCTCCGGATCGAGCTCACCGGCACCCTCAAACACGCCTCGGTCGTCGCGCGCCCTCCCCGCCGCCGCCTCTTCGGCGCTTGAGGCAGGCCCACTCCACAGCTACACACCCTCGCCCGCTCGTCGATCCCGACGAGCGGGCGATCTCGTTACTCGGCAGACCCCCAGGCCTCAAAGAGTCCGCCATGAAGCGCCGTTGGCCAATTCCAGCCTTCCGGCACGACCACGCCGGTGACCTCCCCCCAAGCATCTCCGCTGCACACGAATCCCCGGCCGTCTCACGAAGATCGGCTCCCGGAGGCGCGCGGTCGTGGTCGAATCTCCCAAGCGAACGACGCAGTTCTTCCCGGAGGTGAACGATGCCCTCAGATCCCCCACTTGAGGACCTGCTGCGATCCTGCACCCACTCCGCGCTTCACCTTGAGATGCGCGACGGCTACATGCGGGACGACCCGCTGTTCCTCCGCTGGCTCGACGGGCACCGGGACGATCCGGCCGACCGCTCGTCGTGGTGGAACCCATGGCTGCAGCTGATCCACGAAACCACCGCCCGAGGCGTCGAGGTCCGACGCGCCCGCGTGGTCTCGGAACCGGTCAGCGAGTACATCCGGTTCGAACACGAGATCACGTTCCGGAACATCGCCTCCGGCGAGCAGGTCAGCTGGCTTCCGCGTCGGCAGACGACCGACCTCGCGCTCCCCGGCAATGACTTCTGGCTCATCGACGGTCAGCTACTCGTCGTCCACCACTTCAGCGGCGAGGGCGACTTCGTCGACGACGAGATCAGCACCGACCCGCAAACCGTGAAGCTCTCCCACTCCACGTTCGAGGCCGTCTGGGAACGAGCGGTCCCGCACGAAGACTTCCAGCTCCACTGACCGGTGCACGCGCGTCATCCGGCGTCCTGCAAGGCAATCCGGCGTGAGCCAGGTGCCGCAGGAGGAGGCAGCCGCCCGCCCGCTCGTTGGAGCCCAACGAGCGGGCGGCAAACGTCCTACTGCCCTCTTGACGGCGATCAACCGGGAGGGTGAAGCTCACGCACACCGGTGCACCCCACTCGACTACGGGAGTGAGAATGGCCCTGAGGTTCCTCGGCATCATCCCGAACACCCCGGACACGGACTCGCCGACGATCTGGTTGGACGAGGAGACCGGAGACCTGCTGATCCAGTCCTACAAGGCCACGGACGACGAAGTGAAGTCATGTCAGGGGATCGGTTCGATCCCCGGTCACTCCACCGACGTGCCCGATCACGAGACGATCATCAGGCTTCCCAAGATCATGCTTCAGTTCATCCCCAAGCCCGACAGTGAGTAGGAGCGATGACAAACCCGGTACTTGAGGGCCTAGCCAAGGCCAAGGTTTCCGCCGTGCATCTTGAGATGCGCGACGCCTACCAGCCCAGCGACCCCGAGTTCATCGCATGGCAACAGGGGAAACGCCTTGACCCTGCTGCCGAGCGGTCGTCCTGGTGGCGCCCGTTCTTGGACGTGGTGACCGAGACGACGGCGCGCGGTGTCGTGATGAGGCGCGCCCGGGTCGTCTCCGAGCCGGTCACCGACTACATCCGATACGAGCACGACGTGACGTTCCCGAACGTCCGGGCAGGCGAACAGATCCGTTGGCTTCCCCGCCGGAAAGCGGCCGACATCGCGTTGCCCGGCACCGACCTTTGGCTGTTCGACGGGTCGTCGGTGCTGTTCACGTACTTCTCGGGTGTCGGTGAGGTCGTCGACCGTGAATGGCGCACCGAGCCGACCGTCGTCGAACTGGTGAAGTCGGCGTTCGAGGCGGTGTGGGACCGGGCCACACCGCACGAGGAGTACCGACTTCACTGATCCACCATGACCGCCTCGCCCTCTTCAAGTGCCCGGCAGGCCCGTCATGTTCTGGCGAATCGGCTTGCCGAACTGTGCCGGGATGCTGGGCTCACCGGGCTTGGCATCGCCCACCTCTGCGGCTGGCATCCGTCGAAGTCGTCCCGGATCATCAACGCCCGGACTCCCCCGTCCGCCGACGATATCCGGGCGTGGTGCCAGGCATGCGGGGCGGAAGATCAAGCCGAAGACCTGATTGCCTCGCTGCGGACCGTCGAGGACATGTGGATCGGCTGGCGGCGCATGGAGCGCTCCGGGCTCAAGCGGGCGCAGGAAGCGCGCTTGCCGCTGTACCAGCGCACGCGACGCTTCCGCTCGTACTCGTCATGGCTTGTGCCCGGATTGATCCAAACTCGCGGCTACACCGAGTCGGTGTTGCGCGCTGTGCAACGCCGCAGGGTCGAGGTGGACGACGTGGCCGAAGCGGTGACGGCCCGCATGGAGCGTCAAGCCGTCCTGCACGAGGGGGGCCGACGGTTCGCCTTCCTCGTGGAGGAGTCGGTGTTGCGCAACGGACTCGGCGGCGCTGACGTGCTGATCGAGCAGCTCGGTCACCTGCTCACGGTCGGCTCGCTGCCAAGCGTGAGCCTGGGCATCGTGCCTGATCAGCCGGGTCGGACACGGATGCCGGTGGAGGGGTTCTGGATCTTCGACGTTGCACAGGTCAATGTCGAGCTGGTCTCGGGCTATCTCACGATCACGCAGCCCAGCGAGGTCGCGACGTATGCCGACACGTTCGCCGAACTGGCTGACATGGCGGTCTACGGCCCGGACGCCCGGACGCTGATCACCTCGGCGATCAACTCTCTCGGGTGAATCCGTGCAAGGTCGTGCAACGTCGTAGAGCCCAACCAGCCTGTTTTCCTAGCGTGTTGCCATCGGGTCCAGCAGCTCCGAGGGAGCGACCGACCCGACCGACGGAAAGGGGAAAACCATGGGCAAGCGCGGTGGCGGCTCGGGCGACGGCAAGGGCGGCGGGCAGCAGGACGACTCCAACAAGGGCGCCGGGCACGGCGGCGGCGGGTCCGACGAGGGCGGCAACACCTCGGACGGCCAGAACCCGGCGGGCGGCGGCAAGTGACCAGCGAAACGCACCAGGAGGCGGGCCCCCAGGGGCTCGCCTCCGCGCTGGTGGCCGGCGGGGCGCTCTCCTCGGACTGGTTGCCCTCCTTCAACGCGGTGCCCCGCGAGCTGTTCGTCCCGGACCGCATCTGGCCGGGCATCTCGGACGGCACCCGGCAGAACCCCGTCGTGTACCGGTCGCAGGAGCCCGAAGCATGGCGGAGGGCCGTCTACTCGGACATCCCGCTGACCACGCAGTGGGACGACGGAGACCACCGGGGCGACGGGCTCGGCACGACGCCGAGTTCGTCCAGCTCCATGCCCACCATGGTGTTCTCGATGCTCCAGGACCTCGACGTGCGCCCAGGGAACAGGGCCCTGGAGGTCGGAGCCGGCACCGGGTGGAACGCGGGCCTCCTCGCCCACCGCCTGGGCAACCACAACGTGGTGACCGTCGAGTACGACCCTGACGTGGCTCGCGGCGCCCGGGAGAACCTGCACCGGGCCGGGCTCGCGCCCACCGTGGTCGAGGGCGACGGACGACAGGGCTGGTCGGACGGCGCACCCTACGACCGGATCATCGCCACCTGCTCCCTGCTGGAGATCCCTCCCGCGTGGCTGGAACAGACCGCCCCCGGCGGAATCATCGTGGCGCCCTTCGGCACCGAGTACGGCGGCGAGCAGATCGTCAGGCTGACCATGAGCGAGGACGGGACGAGCGCGAGCGGCAGGTTCACCGGAGGCTCCGCGTTCATGCGGCTGCGCCAGCAGCGCACGGGCCGGCCGCCCTTCGAGGACTACCTGCACGGCCGGGAGTGGCCCGCCGACGGGGTGCGGAGCACCACCGGCCTGTCCCCCCGGGAAACGGGCGGCTGGTTCGAGCAGTTCGTCATCGGGTCCGGCGTACCCGCCGCGTTCTGGCGGACGGAGCGCTACGACAACGGCGCGTACACACTCTGGCTCTACAGCCGCGACACCCTCTCCTGGGCCTCCGCCGACTACGAGCGGGACCGCACCGCGTACGAGGTGTACCAGTCCGGCCCGCGCAGACTCTGGGACGAGGTGGAGGCCGCCTACCGGTGGTGGGACGGCCACGGCCGCCCCGGCTTCGACCGCTTCGGCCTGACGGTCACGGCCGGCCGCCACACGGTGTGGCTGGACAGCCCGAGCAACCCGGTGCCGGTCCGAGGCTGACGGCAGTACGCAAAACCCTTGCCTCGTAAGCACATTGCTGCCCCCGGGGGCAGCGTTGCTGCCCCCGCCATCCCTACCGCTCCGGGCGTGGGCGGGGTATCCAGGACTCACCGGCCATCGACCCGAAGGGACGCCGATGAGGACCCGCGACAGTGACGACAAGGCGCACGCCCCCTCGACCAGCTCTCCCGCCTCCGCCCGGACACCAGCACCCGCACTGCTCGGCCTCCAGGCGTCCGTCGGCAACGCCGCCGTCGTCCAACGGCTCCAGCGGGCCGGCCAGGTGCAGCGCTCCGCCGCCGCCGTCCACGACGTGCTGCGCAGCGGCGGCCGCTCGCTCGACGGCGCCACCCGCGCCGACATGGAGTCCCGTCTGGGCGCCGACTTCTCGGACGTCCGGATCCACGACGACAGCGCCGCCCGGAGCTCCGCCGCCGAGATCGGCGCCCGCGCCTACACCTCCGGCAACCACGTCGTCATCGGCGACGGCGGCGGCGACCGGCACACCCTCGCCCACGAGCTGACCCACGTCCTCCAACAGCGGCAGGGCCCCGTGGCGGGCTCCGACAACGGTTCCGGGCTGAGCGTCAGCGACCCGTCCGACCGCTTCGAGCGCGAGGCCGAGGCCAACGCCCGGCGGGTGCTGTCCGGCCCGGCCGCAGGCCGCCGAACCGCCCACGCCGCCGACCACACCGCCGCCCACGAGGACGAGGAACACGGCGGCTGAGCCGTCTCGCCCCCGTCCATCAACGGGATCGTTCATCGTTTGTCTACCGCCTTGCCCCATGGTCGTTTCCACGGGGCGCCCCGTACTTTCACGGGCGCGATATGGACGAAAGAGGTACCCGGGGATGAAGGCAGTGAAGGCTGTGCGACGCATGGCCGTCGGGGTGGCGGCCGCGGCGCTGGCGCTGACGGGGACGATGCTGGGGGCCGGCACCGCGCAGGCGGCGTACGACCCGTCGACCCACACGCTCTGGAACGACGAGCCGCTCTACCCGGGCTGGCACGTCGACTCCGCGCGGTCCCGGCTGATCATGCAGCCCGACGGCAACCTGGTCGTCTACCGCAACTACAACACCCCGAACCCGGTGGCCGTCTGGGACTCCCGCACCAACGTGAACCACTGCGGGTACAAGGCGGTCATGCAGTCCGACGGCAACCTGGTCGTCTACTCCGCCTCCGGGGGCGTCTGCTGGTCCTCCGGCACGTACGGGCACCCGGGCGCCCGGCTGGTGGTGAAGGACCTCGGCGGCGTCGCCATCTACTGGGGTGACGGCGAGCTCCCCTTCGTCACCACGCCCACCAGCGACGTCCGCATCTGGGCGATGTCCTCGGACCTCTACTGACCCCCGCACCGGGCCGGAGCGCCGCTCAGGCGCCCCGTTCGGCGAGCCAGCGGACCAGGTCGGCGACGGACCACTGCGGGCGGGCCGCGAGGCGCGCCGCCACCGACCGCAGGAGTACGGGCAGGTAGCCGCAGAGCTCGGCGACCTCGGCGGCCGGGCCCGGCTCCCGGCGGATCCGCTCGGCGCCGACGACCCGGGCCAGCAGCTCGTACGCGTCCTGCGGCTCCAGCGGGCCCACGGCCAGCCGGGCCGCGTCGGCGGGCAGGGCGCCCGGTTCGGCGCCGGCCACGACGGCCGCGCAGCCCGCCACCGCGGGCAGCAGCGGCGCCGGGTCGGTGACGCCGTCGAGCACGACCAGCACCCGCCGCCCGGCGAGCGCGGCCCGGTAGCGGGCGCCCAGTTCGCCGACGCCGGCGTCCTCGACGGGCCGCTCCCCCAGGGCCCGCAGGAAGGCGGCCAGCACCGTGCCCGGCTCCGCCGTCTCACCGGCCGCGTACAGCTGCCCGTCCGGGAAGGCGTCCTGGACGGTGTGCGCCAGGTGCACCGCGAGCGCGGAGGTGCCGCTGCCGGCCGGCCCGGACAGGCCGAGCACCGGCGAGGCCCCGACGTCGGCACCATCGCCGTCACCGCCGCCTCCGGCCGCCCGCAGGATCCGCTCGGCCTCCCGCACCTGGGCCGCCCGCCCGACCAGGTCGGGGATGTCCGGCGGCAGTTGGCAGGGCCGGGCGGGCCGGCGCGGCGGTACGGGGGCGGACGGCGCCGCGAGCTCGGCGCCCCCTCCGCGGATGCGGGCGTGCAGGTCCGCGACCGCCGGTGCCGGTTCGAGCCCCAGCTCGCGGTCCAGCCGTTCGCGCAGCGCCTCGAAGGCGGCCAGCGCCTCGGCCGTCCGCCCGCAGCGGTGCAGGGCCAGCAGGTGGAGGCGCTGCACCTCCTCGTCGCGCGGGTGTGCGGCGGCGAGCGCGTCCAGCGCGGGCAGCGCCTCGGCGTGCCCGCCGAGCGCCAGGTCCAGGTCGTGCAGCACCTTGACGGCGGCGTGGTGGCCGGCGGCGAGCCGTTCGCGGGCGCGTTCGGCGAAACCGCCGGGCACGCCGTCCAGCGCGCGCCCCTCCCACAGCGCGAGCGCGCCGGCGAGCAGCTCCCGGGCCCGCAGGGGGTCGTCGTAGCGCAGCGTGACGGCCTGGCTCACTCCGTCCTCGTAGCGGAACAGGTCGACGGCGGCCCGATCCACCTCCAGCCGGTAGCCACCGGCCGTGGCGACCAGCAGGCCGGGGGCCGCGAGGGCGCGGCGAAGCCGGTGCGCGTGGGTGCCGATCTGGCCGGCCGGAGCCTTGGGCCAACGGGCGTCATCCTCGCCCCACAAGCCCTCGACCAGCCGTTCAGTGGGCACGAGCTGGCCCGGGGCCAGCAGCAGGGCGGCCAGCACGGCCCGCTGCTGCGGCCGACCGAGGTCGATCTCGTGGCCGTCGCACCGGGCCCGCAGCGGCCCCAGCACACGGAATTCGAGCCCCATGCCCCCACCCCTCGAAGCCATGAGTTTCAAGTACACAATCCGTGACAGAGCATAGGTGACCGGATCAGGGGGCGCCGCCGTCCGTACGGAAGTGGCGTGATCCGGGCACCGGACGACATTCGGGGACGGGACATGGTTGACATCGGGGCGTCCGGGCTGCGGTTCGGGCTGCTGGGGCCACTGCGCGCCTGGCACGGGGAGCGGGAGATCGAACTGGGCCGGCCGCAGCAGCGGGCCGTCCTGGCGGTGCTGCTGAGCGCCGCCGGACGGACGGTCGCGACGCCGGTGCTGGTGGAGGGGGTGTGGGGCGGGGCAGCGCCCGCCGACCCCCGCAAGGCCGTCCAGCTGGCCGTCTCCCGGCTGCGGTCGGCCTTCAAGCCGTACACCGGGCCGGATCCGCAGCGGATGCCGCTGGTGCGCGTCGGCGACGGCTACGCGCTGCGGGTGCCCGACGCGGAGGTGGACGCGGCCCGCTGGGAGGAACTGCTGGCCACGGCCGGACGGCTGCGCGACGAGCAGGCCCCGCCGCAGGAGGTCCGGGAGGTCCTGCTGGCCGCGCAACGGCTGTGGGTCGGCGAACCGCTGGCCGGGCTGCCCGGGCCGCACGCCGAGGCCGTCCGCTCCCGCCTCGCCGAACAGCGACTTCACGCCAAGGAGACGCGGCTGGAGCTGGACGCGGAGATCGGCGACCACACCGGCCTGACGGCCGAGGCCGCCGCCCTCGCCCTGGAACACCCCGAACGGCCCCGGCTGACCGCCGTCCTGATGCGAGCCCTCTACCAGGCGGGCCGCAAGGCCGAGGCACTCGCCGTGTACGAGGACGCCCGCCGCCGGCTGCCGTCCGGCGGGGACGGGCCCGCCGCACTGCACCTGCGGATCCTGCGCGAGGACCCGTCCCTGCTGCCCGCCCCCGCCGCCTCCGCCTCCGCCCGCGCCGAACCCGCCCCCGCCTGGCAGCCACCCGACCAACTACCCGACGGCCTGGCCGACTTCACCGGCCGCACGGCAGAGGTCGAGACCCTGGTGGACCGCCTCGCCGGGGCCGGCGGGCGAGCCGTCGTGGTCTCCGCCCTCGACGGCATGGGCGGGGTCGGCAAGACCACGCTCGCCGTGCACGTCGCCCGACAGGCCCACGGGCGCTTCCCCGACGGGCGGCTCTTCGCCGACCTGCGCGGCGCCGACCACACCCCGCTGGACCCGGGCGCGGTGCTCGCCGGCTTCCTGCGCGCCCTCGGCGTGGCCGCCGCCGAGATCCCGCTCGACACCGGCGAGCGCTCCGCCCTCTACCGCTCGGCGCTGGCCGGGCGGCGGGTCCTCGTCGTCCTCGACAACGCCGCCACCCTCGGCCAGGTCGAACCACTCCTGCCCGGCTCGTCCGGCTGCGCCGTCCTCGTCACCAGCCGCGTCCGACTGGCCGGCCTCGCCGGGGCGCACCAGATGCGCCTGGACACCCTGCCGCCCGCCGAGGCACTGGAACTGCTGACCCGGATCATCGGCGCCGACCGCGTCGACGCCGAACCCGTGGCCGCCGACGAGATCGTGCGGGCCTGCGGACTGCTGCCGCTCGCCGTGCGCATCGTCGCCTCCCGACTCGCCGCCGACCCCGCGCTCACCCTGGCCGCGCTCGCCGACGGACTGCGCCGGGAACACCGGCTGGCCGAACTCAGCGACGGCGAACGGACGGTGGAGGCCACCTTCGCCCTCTCCTACCACCGCCTCGACGTCGAACTCGCCCGCGCCTTCCGCCTGCTGTCCCTGCCCGACGCCCCCGACGTCCCGCTGCCCTGCGCGGCCGCGCTGCTCGGCCGCACCGAAACCGAGACCGACGAACTCCTCGAAGCACTCGTCGACCTCAACCTGCTGCACTCCCCCCGCTTCGGCCGCTACGGCTTCCACGACCTGGTCCGCGACTACGCCCGCGGCCGGCTCGCCGCCGAGGAACCCGCCACCGAACGCACCGCCGCCGCCGACCGGCTGGTCGACTACTGCCTGGCCACCGCCCGCAACGCCGACCGCGCCGCCCGCAAGGCCGACCCGGTCGAACTCAGCCTGCTCGACGCGCCCGTCCGCTCCCCCGGGAAGACGATCACGGACGGGCCCGCCGCCGTCCGCTGGATGCGCGAACAGGCCGGCGTGCACGCCGCCGCCATCGCCCTGAGCTGCGCCGACCCGGCGCTGCCGCTCGACCGGGCGGCCGAACTCGCCGACCGGATGGGCTCCGTACTCGCCGAACGCACCCAGACCCGCGACATCGCCGACCTCTCCGACCGCATCGCCCGCGAGGCCGCCGCCCGCGGCGACCACGGCCCGCTCGCCCTCGCCCGCTACGTGCGCGGCGGCATGCTCTGGCACATCAACCGCTACGCCGAGTCCGAACAGGACATCCACCAGGCCGTCGCGCTCTGCCAGGACGACGACGGCGGCAACGGGGGCAGCGGCGACGGCCCGAAGGTCCGCGTCCTCGCCAAGGCCCTGCTCACCCTCGGCGGCAACGCCCGCGTCCACGGCCGCTACGCCGACGCCGCCCGACACGCCGGCCGCGCCGCCGACCTGTTCCGCCGCCTCGGCGCCGAACGCTCCGAGGGCAGCGCCCTCGGCGAGTTCGCGTTCAGCTGCGCCCAGACCGGCCGGCTGGCCGAGGCCCGGGACGCCGCCGAGCGCGGCGCCCGCCTGATGAGCGGCTCCGGCCCGGTGTCCGCCGCCACCGGCCGCTACTACCTGGCCCGGGTCCTGCGGCTGTGCGGCGACCCGGAGGCGGCACTCGCCCACGCGGTCGGCGCCCGCGACGAGTTCGCCGCCCTCCAGGTGACGGTGTTCGCGGCGGCGGCGGGCGACCTCGCCGCCCGGATCCACGCCGAGGCCGAACGCTGGCTGCTCGCCGCCGACGCCGCCGAGGCGGCGCTGCCGCTCGCCCGCCGCACCAGCGCCGCCCTGGAGGCCGCACTGCTGCGCACCCTGGGCACCGCACTCACCGGCCTCGGCCGCCCCCGCCAGGCCCGGGCCTGCCTCGCGGACGCGCTGGAGGTGTACGAGCGGCTCGGGCTCGCCAAGGACGCCGAGCAGACCAGGGCCCTGCTGGACGGCCTGCCGCAGCCCTAAAGCGTGTCCCCGACGGCCCTCCACCCCTTGTTGATCACTTGTCTACCGCGGTCCGCGATCTTCTCTCTCGTCAGGTCGCGGACCGCACCAGTGCGGAGCCGGGGCCACTCCCACCGAAGATAGGCGCCACGCATGCCCACGCTCCCGCAGAACGGTCAGACCTGGACCCTCAAGTCCGCGAACGGAACGGTCGCCGACGTGCGCTCCAGCCAGAGCAGCCCGGGCACCCCGGTCCAGTCCTGGGGCCCCAACGGCACCACCGCCCAGGGCTGGGTCTTCTGGGCCAAGGACGGCGGCAGCTGGCTCCTGGAGACCCAGCTCACCAACGGCAAGCACGCCCCCGGCCAGGCCGTCGTCATCGACTACAACTACTCCACCGGCCAGACCTGGCTGTTCAACGAGCACGGGCAGCCCAACCAGCGCTGGGTGCTGGACGTCATCGACAACGACTGGTTCCGGGTCCGGACCGCCCGCGGCGACGAGGGCCAGCTGTTCCTCACCGCGGCCGCCCCCGGCGCCCCGCTCACCCTCACCAAGCAGGACGACAACAACCCGGCGCAGCGCTGGCAGCTCATCTCGGCCGGCGGCCAGAACGGCGGCGCCGGCGGCCAGCAGCAGCCACAGCCCCAGCCGCAGCCGCAGCCCGGCGGCGACTTCCGCACCGAGATGCTGGCCTCCGTCAACACCGAGCGCGGCCGGGCCGGCCTCCAGCCGCTGCGGCTCGACGACCGCCTGAGCGCCGCCGCCCAGCGGCACGCCAACGACATGGCGTCCCACGACCTCACCCAGCACGACGGCACCGACGGCAGCAACCCGTGGGACCGCATCCACGCCGCCGGCTTCCAGTTCCGCTCGGCCGCCGAGAACGTCACCCCGGGCAACAGCGTGGCGGAGGCCATGCAGATGTGGATGAACAGCCCGCACCACCGCGACAACATCCTGGGCCGCGACTTCACCTCCATCGGCATCGGCTACACCCCCCGCCAGCGCGGCAACTGGGGCCGCTACGTCCAGACCTTCGCCCAGGCCTGACCTCCCCGTCCCCCCAGCAGCCACAGCAGCCACAGCAAGCAAGGAGCCACCCTCATGTCCTCGAACGCGGCGGACCTGATCCGCGTCGCCCGAGACGAGGTCGGATACCAGGAGGGCCGCAGCGGCTCGCACTGGAACAACATCCAGAAGTACTCGCCGGCCGTCCCCGGCCTGGAGTGGTCCCAGGGCGAGGCCTGGTGCGCGACCTTCGTCGCCTGGTGCGCCCAGCAGTCCGGCAACGCCGGGCTGTTCCCGGTGACGGCCTCCTGCGCCGAGGGCGTCGCCTGGTTCAGGGACCGCGACCGCTTCACCGACTACCCGGTGATCGGCGGCCAGGTGTTCTACGGCCCCGGCGGCGGCAGCCACACCGGCATCTGCGTCGCCTACACCAGCTCCACCATCACCACCGTCGAGGGCAACACCAACGACGACGGCAGCTCCGAGGGCGACGGCGTCTACCTCAAGACCCGTGACCGCAAGTCGAGTTGGGTGTACGGGTACGGCGTCCCGGACTTCGCCGACGGCGTCATCCTCGCCGACCCGCAGTGGCGGGACCGCCAGGGGGCGGTCTACTTCGGACAGGAGGCCTCCGCCGCCGACCAGCCGAACGGCGGCGCCCGGCCCCAGGCCGACAGCGGCGGGGACGGAGGCGGGAGCGAGGGCGGCTACGAGCCCTTCCCCGGCGCCGACTTCTTCCAGGACGGCCAGAAGAGCGACGTCATCACCCGGATGGGAGAGCGCCTGGTCGCCGAGGGCTGCTCCGCCTACGCCGAGGGCCCCGGCCCCGAGTGGTCCGGGGCGGACCTCGAATCCTTCCGCAACTGGCAGCACAAGCTGGGCGACTCCGGCAGCGACGCCGACGGAATCCCCGGCCCCAAGCAGTGGGACGCCCTCCAGGTCCCGCGCGGCTGACGCCACACCTCGACCACACCCGGATCCACCACACCCGGATCCACCACACCCAGAAGGAGAACCCGATGAAACCCGTCACCCGTACCCGCAGGTTCCTCGCCGGGCTCGGCGCCGTCGCGGCCGTCGCGGGGGCGGCCGTGGTCACCGCCCCGGCCGCGCACGCCGCCGGCTGCGAGCTGGCGCCGAACCTGCAGACCGTCACCTCCGTCTACAACGGCGCCACCGGCGTCCTGGACCTGCCGGCCAACACGGAGGTCAACGGCCAGCGGATCGGCGTCTACCAGGGCAACCAGAGCCCCGCGCAGACCTGGTCGTTCTGGGGCTACTGCGACGGCACCACCGCCATCTCGCACGGCTCGGCCGGCAAGGTCGTCGACCTCGACACCGGCTCGGGCGCCGTCCAGCTCTGGGACACCCCCGGCGGCTGGGACGGCCTCAACCGCCCGGCCGGCGACTGGCTGCCGGCCAACCAGAAGTGGATCCGCACCAGCGAGGACCGCGGCTGGTACCTGATCCAGAACGTGGCCACCGGCCAGTGCCTCAAGTCCAACGGCGTCGCCCAGCTCACCTCGGTGACGTCCTGCAACGGCAGCGACCCGGCCCAGCGCTGGAAGATCGGCTGACGGCTCGCCGAGAGGGGTGCGCCCGGGGCCCCCCCGGGGGGGGCCCGCGGGGCCCCCCCCCCCCCCCCCGGGGGTATTAAAAAAAAACCACCCCCCACAACCCCACACAAAAGGGATGGGGGGGAG
>NZ_JBHXML010000068.1:0-60733 GCF_042720345.1 Kitasatospora sp. NPDC058478
CGATGGTACTGCAGGGGGGACCCTGTGGGAGAGTAGGACGCCGCCGAACAATCATTCACAGAGAACCCCCATCCGGGAAACCGGATGGGGGTTCTTTGCATTTCCGGGGCTTTGGGACTTCAAGGCCTCAGAGCTGGAGCTTGAATCCGACGTGCGACGGGACGAAGCCGAGCTTCTCGTAGAAGCGGTGGCCCTCGTTGCGGGTCCACGCAGACGTAGCCGAGGCCGCAGGTGTGGCGGACAGTGACGTGGGGGCGGTCATCGTGCCGTACGGGCGGGTGTGGCTGGCCGGCCTCAGTGGCGGCGCGGCCGGGGCCGTGGGCGTCGAACAGGGGCTTCAGGAGGAGGGGTTACAAGGTCTCGGTGTCGGGCCCTGTGGTCCCTGTAGGCCCTGCGCCGGTAGGCCCCGCCCTGCGAATCGGCCCGGGCCCGCTTGGCGGCCGTCCGGGTACGGCGAAGGCCGTTGGCTCCCCCATGGGGGAGCCAACGGCCTTCGCGTGGTGGTGCCGGTTGACCGTCAGCCAGTCAGCTGTGCGGTGTAGGTCCACCGCTGGTTGGCCCCGCCGTGGCAGTCCCAGATGTCGAGCTGGGTGCCGTTGGTGGTGGTCCAGCCGGGGAGTTCCAGGCAGCGGCCGGACTGCGGGTTGAAGAGGCTGCCGTCGTAGCGCCGCAGCCACTGCTGGCCGCCCTCGGCGGGGTTGCAGTCGCGCAGGACGACCTTGGCCCCGTTACCGGAGGCGTTGTCCTGAGTGCCGACGCACTTGCCGTTGATGGTCATGGTGTCGTCGGGAGTGAAGGTGAAGTGCTGGTTCGCTCCGTTCCAGCAGTCGTAGATGGCGATCGTCGCACCAGCTGAGCCGCCACCCCAGTCGTCGACGCACTTGCCGTAGGCGTAGGCGCTCTGGACGTGGACGCTGGCGTTACCGGTGGCGAGGTTGTTGGCCTGCTGGTCGGTGACGGCATACGGGTAGAGCCGCACGTCGCTGACCGCGCCGTCGAGTCCGGCGGCGTCGGGGAGCTGGTGCGTGGTCTCGGCGCCGATGGTGATCGGGCCGTCGGCCGTCCAGCCGTGCCAGTCGGCGTCGACCTTGGTGGTGCCGACGGCCTGCCCGTTGACGTAGAGGGTGATCGCCTGGGTGTCGGCGTTGTAGGTGCCGACGAGGTGGGTCCAGACGCCGACCTGGGGCGCTGCGGTGTCGTTCACCGTGTAGTACTTGGCCGGCGGGTAGCGGTCCTCACCGGCGAGGGTGAACGACCAGCGGCCGAAGGAGGAGGAGTACTGGAGGTAGAACGGGCTCCGCTGGTTCCCGGTCTGGGAGACGATGGTCCGGAAGCCGTTGGTGTTGTTGATCTTCGCCCAGGCCGCGACGCTGTAGCTGCGGGTGGTGTCGATGCCGGGGCTCTGCTTGGTCTTGTAGTAGCTGCTGCCGTTGAGGGCAGTGGCCGCGCCGGCGACGTTGTTGTGGTCGGCGGTGCGGGTGGGGGCGCCGCTGGGACTCAGCGGGTTGTTGATGCTGCTGTCGACGACCTTCTCGGTCCTGCCGTCCATGGCCCACCAGCTCGGGGCGGCGGCGGCACTGGCGGCGTTCTGGGGACCGGCGTCCCAGGTGAAGGTGGGATTGGTGGGGTCGCCGCTGCGGTGTCCCCACCAGATCTGGATCTGCCCGTCGGCGTTGCGGCCCCAGAGGGTGGGGGCGCCGTTGCCGGTCAGGTCGCCGTCGGAACCCAGGACGGGCCACGTCGTGGCGGAGACGTTCCCGATCGGGACGGCGGCGGAGATCGCGGTCACCGTGGGCACGCTGATCGGGTTGCCGAAGTCGTCCCGGACGGGCTCGCCGTTGTGGGTCGGGGCGTAGGTGCCGGTGGTGAAGGTGTAGGCGCGCAGATCGCCGGTGGCGCGGTTGCGGGTCCACAGGCCGGGGTGTCCCTGGCCCGCCCAGTCACCCGGGGTGAGAAGGTCGATGTCCTTCCAGCCGGAGGCCGCCAGTTGCACGGGGGCGCCGAGCGTCTGGGCGCCGGTGGCCGGGTAGAACCACAGGCCGGCGTCGCTGCCGTTGCTCTCGACCGTCAGCAGGCCGGTCTGGTTCTTGAACTGCAGCTTGGTGTCGAGGTCGCTGTGCGCGGGGTCACCGAGCGAGGCGACCTGCAGAGTGGTGGACCAGTCGGCGGCGTACACTCCCGGCGCGCACTGCGGCGGCGGGCTGTCCGCGTCGCTGCAGTTGGGCTTGGTGAGCACGGCCTTGCTGTCGAAGCGGCCGGAGTAGCCGGTGTTTCCGGGGTTGCCGTAGAGGTAGATGTCCTTGTCGCCCGCCGGGTGGACGATGAGGTCGTCGACGTTCTTGCCGCCGGTCAGGGTACCGCGGTGGGTGAACTGGACGCCGTTGGTCCAGCTGCCGGTGGGGGAGTCGGCCGGCAGCGCCGCCAGAGCCGCGGTGGGACTCTTGGCGAGGGAGTTGCCGGGCACGTTGTACGCGCGGAGGTTGCCGGCCCCGTCGTAGGTGACGATGTCGGGAGCGCCGTCTCCGGTGATGTCGCCGAAGACCGGCGGCGGGCCGTCGGGGTTCCACGGCACGTAGAAGGCGTACTGGGAGACGGGGGAGACGTTACCTGCGTCGTCCTGGGCCTGGATGAACAGGACGTTGGTGCCCCAGCGGCCGGCCATGACCGGAATGCCGCCGGTGGGCATGGCGCCGCCGCACTGCCAGCCGGCGCCGGCAAGCTGCGGGTCCCAGCTCCAGCGAAGGCACTTCACCCCGGAGGCGACGCCGTCGTTGGGGGTGGGATCGGTGAGGGTGACGGGGACGTACCCGGTCTGCCAGGTGCGGATCTTGGTGGTCTGCCCGTTGCCGGAGGGCGGGAACTGGGTGGCCAGTGCGCCGTCGGAGAGCTGGTCGTAGACGCCGGGAACAGAGACCTGCGGAGGAGTCAGGTCGACACCGAAGCGGCAGGTGGGGGTGGAACCGGAGAGACCGACCAACTGGTCGCTGGCCATGATGCCGTAGCCGTAGAGGTGACCGTCCTTGATGACGTTCGGGTTGACGGTGAAGGCAGCGTTGCCACCATTGTTGACGAGGGGTGAGTAGCCGCTGTCGACATCGGGAACGCCGGAGACGGTGTAGTCCCAGATGTGGGACCAGGAGTAGAGCTGCCCCTGGACGGGGCTGCTGACGGTGGCGTTGAGGGTGACGGCGCCGTTGAGGTCCGAACCGGCACCGAGCCAGCCCCAGTTGTCGCCGTTGCAGCCCTGGGTCTGGCGGGCGGGGTCGACGGTGTGGGGGACCGGGTAGGTGTACGGATTTGTCGGGGTGTTGGGGGTGCGGTCGTAGGTGACGGTGAGCGTGGCGCCGTAGTCGAAGCGCTTGAACGCGTAGGCGTTGTTCTCGTCGGAGGCCTGGAGTCCGAAGGTCAGCCAGGGCTCGTTGACCCACTGCGCCACGGTCGGGCCGGCGTTCCAGAACGTCACCGGGACGTTGTCATGGCAGGCGCCGCGGCCGGAACCGGCGACCTGGGCGGTCTCGATCGGGCCGCCGACCGGCTGGGGCCGGTTGCTCCAGTTCGTGCCCGTGTTGATGGGGCGGTCGACGAGGTAGAGGTCGACGCCGTAGGTCTTGTTGCAGTCCCAGTCGGCGGAGATGTACTCGGCGAAGTCCAGCCGCGCGGAGTTGATCGCCGCGCCGTTCAGACCGCGGGTGTCGATCTGGAAGTAGGCCCGCTCGATGTCGGCCGGGTTGCAGCTGGGCGCGCTCGGGTAGCTGCCGCACTTGCCGACGCCCAGGTGGTCGCTGTCCGCCGGGCCGTTGACGTTGTAGTGCGTAGCGCCGGGGTGCGCGGACTGGACGAAGGTGGAGCCGTAACTGCCGTTGACCCAGGGGATCCAGGCCGGGTCGATGAAGTACGGCGCGGTGCCCGTGGCAAGGATGTCCTGGTCCGGGGTGACGTCGATGCCAGAGGACGTGGTGGCCACCGGCATCGTCGCGACCTTCGCGCCGGCGCCGGGGCTCTCCGGGGTGCTCACCGAGGGGACCACCTCGCGGCCGCCCGCGCCGGAGGAGGCGCTGGGGGCCGGTGACGGCGAGTGCGTCGTGTCGGCTGCGGGCATGGCCGCGGCCGCAGCGCGGAAGCTCGCGGCCTTGACACCCGGAGTGCTCGTCCGGGTGGCGTCGGCGGAGGCCGTCGGCGCGCCGGCGGCGGGGGTACTGTCCCACATCCGGGGCGCGGGTGCGTGCCAGCGGGGACCGTCGGCGGCGGAGGCCGTCAGGTCGTGGTTCTCGTCGGACGTGATGGTGACCCCGTCCGTGACGGTGCCGAAGTGGAGGTTCTTCAGCGCCGGGTCCGCCGCTGCCTTGGCGGTCTTGACGATCAGTACCGTGCTGACGCTGCCGGCCTTTCCGACCGTGACCTTCAGATCGGTGTCGGCTCCGAGGACCGCCGGGTAGAGCAGGCTGTCGCCCTGGACCTGGGGTGCGGGCAGCGGGAACGGTGCGGTCAGCGCCAGCCTCTTCCCGTCCGTGCTGGTCATGGTGGCCAGCGGCCCGTCACCGCCGCCGGACAGGACCACACCGGACGGGGTGGCCTTGGGGGCGAAGCCGCCGCCCGGTCGCGCGGTCAGGGTGGCGTCCAGCGGGCGCCATTGGCCGTCGGCCTTCATCCGCTGCTGCTGCGGGTGGCGCGACTCCTGCAGCCGGCCGTCCGGGGTGGCGTAGGTCTCGGTGAACTCGGTGGTCAGACGGTCGATCAGGACGCTCTTGCCGGTCGCCTTGGCCTGGGCGAACGCGGTGTCATCCGCCGGCCGGTCCTTCGGGCGGTCCTTGGCGTGTGCGGCATCCGCGGCCGCCATGAGCTCGGTCAGGGTCTTGCTGTCGGTCCCGCTCGGCGTGGTGCCGGCGAAGGCGGGCATCGCGGAGGACAGGGCGAGGACGAATCCGGTTGCGGCGGCGGCGAAGCGCAGCCGAGACACAGCTCGCCCCCGGGTTCTCGAGTGTTCTCTCGGTGGGCGTTCGGGCATGACGGGGCCTCCCCCGGAAGTGATGGTTGGTGCGGACACCGCCGGGATCGGGCAATGCGCACAGGACATGCGGAATTTCGCCCAGGAAGTGAAGGTTCGTCAAATCATTAACCGGGTGATATGTCCCTTTAGTGAGACCAGCTGACGGTTTGTCGGTCAACGTGATGTATGCCACTTACAAAAAATTGATCTTGGACTCGACGGTGATGTGAACGAGTTCGTAGTGTCGCCGACGTTAATTTCGGCTGTTCCATGCCCAGAGGCATGGTCAATTCCCGTAGGGGGCAGTGGTGGCGTCCACCCGTCGTGCTCGATCAACCAGGGGAAGAACCGCCCAACGGGCGAGAAAACCCAGAACAGCACTGCTCAGCGCACTGGCTATGATGGCGGGACTCGTCGTGCCGGCGGCTGGGGTTCCCGCATTCGCCGTCGGTTCGGACGAGAACAGGATCTGGTCCCCGACGACCACTCAACTTCCGTCCACGCCATCCGTTCCCGGGCAGGACGCGAAGCCCGGATCTCAGGTTCCGGTACGAATTGCGACTCCTGACTGGGTGCCGCCAAAATCCCCGGCGGTCCCCCCTCATGGTGCGTCCACTGTCGAGCTGGCGGCTGCACCGTCGGCCGGCAGTCGGGCGGCCCGGCTGGACGAGGCCGGCCAGACCGTGATCGAGCCCTCCGCCGGCGCCTCCACCAAGGCAGGCGCCCTCCCGGTGTGGCTGGCGCCCGTGGCCGCCGACGGCCGGGCGGCTACACAGAAGGACGCGCCCGTCGAGCCCGGCGCCAAGTCCTCGGTGCACGTCGAGGTCACCGACGCGAAGACCGCCGCGTCCGCGGGATCGCGCACCAACCTGGTGGCGCTCACGCCGACCGACCCGTCGAACGCGTCCAAGCTGCGGGTCAGCCTGGACGCCTCCGCCTTCGGAGCCGGGCTCGGCGGCGACTGGTCCCAGCGCGCCCGCCTCTACACCCTGCCGGCCTGCTCCCTGACCACCCCCCAGGCTGAGGGCTGCCTGGAGCGCAAGCCCGTCGAGTCGCACTACGACGCCCAGACCGGGAAGCTGGTCGCCGACGTCGATCTGCCAGCCGCCGTTGCCGGCCCGGCCTCCACGGCCGCGGCCGCCCCGAAGACAGGCGTGACGCAGGCCGCGTTCCGCACCGGGCTCACCGCCGGCGCGGCCGCACCGACCGTGCTCGCCGCCGACGCGCCCGCCACCGGCGGGGCCGGCACCTACAGCGCCACCAACCTGGCACCCAGCCAGTCCTGGACGGCCGGCGAGGCCTCGGGCGCGTTCAGCTACAGCTATCCCGTGCAGGCGCCCCCGAGCATCGGTGGCGGCGCGCCGAATGTCGCCCTGGGATACAGCTCGACCGCGGTGGACGGCAAGACCTCCTCGACGAACTCCCAGGCCTCCTGGATCGGCGACGGCTGGGACTACAGCCCGGGCTTCGTCGAGCGCTCCTTCCGCCCGTGCGCGAAGGACGGCATCACCGGTTCCGGCGACCAGTGCTGGGGCGAGGCCAACCTCACCCTGTCCCTGGCCGGCCACTCCGGCGAACTGGTGCCCGACGACGCCTCGTGCCCGAAGACGGCCGGCCCGGACGAGTGGTCCAGGTGCACCTGGCGGCTCAAGACCGATGACGGCAGCAGGATCGAGTTCCTGACCGGCGCCACCAACGGCACCTGGAACGGCTCGTACATCAAGCTGACCGACGCCGCCGGTGCCGCCTACTACTTCGGCTTGAACCACCTTCCCTCCGCCACCGGCAAGCCCACCACGATCGGCCCGGACACCAACTCCGCCTGGACCGTTCCGGTGTACTCGCCCAACAGCGGCGACCCCTGCTACGACGCGGGCAAGGGCAAGGACTCCTGGTGCCAGACCGCCTGGCGCTGGAACCTCGACTCGGAGGTGGACGTCTACGGCAATCTGACCACCTACAGCTACACGCCCGAGACCAACTACTACGCGCGCGGCGGCGGCCAGAACCGGGGCAAGGGCACCAACACCGCCTACACCCGCGGTGGCGTCGTGGCCTCGATCGGCTACGGGCAGCTGCTGTCCGACCAGCTGAACGCCAACGGTGGCTACCAGCCCGCCGCCCGGATCGACTTCGACTCCGGCGAGCGCTGCGTCACCGGCGCCGCGGCCTGCGACCCGGCCCAGCGCACCGCCGCCAACGCGGCGAACTGGCCCGACGTCCCGCTGGACAAGCAGTGCGCGCAGAACGACGTGTGCGCCAACTACGGGCCCAGCTACTTCACCACGAAGTGGCTGAACACCATCACCACCCGGATCCGCTCCGGCAACGGCTACCGCGACGTCGACTCCTACGCGCTCAACCACGTCCTGAAGCTGGTCCAGAACAGCACCGAGAACACCGCGGTCCCGTGGCTGGCCTCCGTCCAGCGCACCGCCAAGGACGAGTTCAACGGCCAGAAGCCGTTCACCCTCCCGGCCGTCACCTTCGCCGACGTCCTGCTACCCAACCGGGTGGACGGCGCGGGCCCCTCCCGCCCCGCCTACAACCGGCCGCGCATCGCCTCGGTGACCACCGAGACCGGCGGCGCCATCAACGTCGACTACTACCAGGCGTCCTGCTCCCGCACCGCCGGGGTGATGCCGACGTCGGCGGACGACAACAAGCTCGGCTGCTTCAACGTCAAGTGGTACCAGCCCAACTCCACCGCCGACAGCAACCCGGTGGACGACTGGTTCCTGCGCTACCCGGTCAAGACGATCACCGTCGACCCGCGCTCCGACCTCGTCAAGGGCGCGCTCCCGCAGACCACCACGTACACCTACGGCGACGCCGCCTGGCACCGCAACGACGGCCGGTTCGTCGAGGCGAAGGACCGCACCTGGGACGACTTCCGGGGCTTCGCCACGGTGACGACCGTGATCGGAACCGGCAAGGACGGCGTCCAGGGCCAGAAGTCGACCACCTACCACCAGGGCATGGACGGTGACCTCACCGCCTCCGGCGCCAAGCGCTCCCGGACGGTCGCCGGCCCGATGAGTGGACCGGTCACCGACAGCGACTGGCTCTCCGGCCAGGTCCTGGAATCGGACACCTACGCTCAGGCGGGTGCGACCGAACCGGTCGCCTTCAGCGTCAGCACCAGCTCCGGACCGGCCACCACCGCGACCCACGTGCGCGGTGACGGCCTGCCCGACCTCGTCGCCCGCTACACCTCCACCAGCAGCGTCGTCACCGCCAAGGCCCGTAAGACCGACGGCACCTGGCGCACCACCACCGACACCACCACCACCGACCCGGCGCACGCCAACCGGCCCGTCACCGTGCTCAACCAGGCCGAGGGCACCCCGGACGTCTGCGCCCGCACCACGTACGCCACGGGCACCGACCCGATCATGACCGTGCTGGTCTCGGAGGCCATCTCGGTCTCCGGCCCGAACGCCTGCACCGCCGCCCCCACGGCCGCCAACACCCTCACGGGTTCGCGGACCGTCTTCGACGGTGCCGCCTTCGGCAGCGCCGGCGCCAAGGGCGAAGCGAGCAGCATCCAGGTCCTGGAGAAGTTCGACGACTCCGGCAAGGCCCAGTGGACCACCACCGGCCTCAGCACCTACGACACCTACGGGCGCCCGGTCACCGTGACCGACCCCACCACCACCGACTCCGCCCACCCGGGCGGCGCGGCCACCACCACGGTCTACAACTCCGCCAACCCCGGCGAGCTGCCCAACGGGACGACGATCACCTCGCCGGCCCCTGTCGGGGCTCCCGACGCGGCCTCCGGCCGGATCTCCACCGCGACCCTCAACCCCGCCCGGGCCCTGCCGATCACCGGCACCGACGCCAACGGGCGCACCGTCACCCAGGCCTACGACGCCCTGGGCCGCCTCACCGCCGTCTGGCTCGCGGGCCGGACGACCAGCGACAAGGCGAACTACACCTACAGCTACGCGGTCGGCAACGGTGCTCCCAGCAGCGTCACCTCCGGCCGCCTGCGCGCCAACAGCAGCTACGCCCAGTCCGTCCAGATCATGGACGGGCTCGCCCGCGTGGTGCAGACCCAGGCCGACCCGGCGATCTCCGCCTACCACGGCCGGATGATCACCGACACCTACTACGACTCCCAGGGCCGCGCCAACCGCGTCAACAACACCTACTACAACGACCAGGCCGGCCCCGCGACCACGCGGTTCGAGCCCGAGGACGCCAAGGTCCCGAACCAGACCTACAGCGTCTTCGACGGCCAGGGCCGTACCACCAGCGTCCAGTTCCGCGCCTACGGTGTCGCGCAGAACGCCACCACCACGTCCTACCCGGGCGCGGACCGCACCGACGTCACCCCGCCCGCCGGCGCCACCCCGACCACCACGGTCAACGACGCCCGCGGCCGCACGACCCAGCTGTGGCAGTACCGGACGCCCGTCGCCACCGGCAACAGCGCCGACGCGGACGTCACCAGCTACGCCTTCAACCCGGGGGGCCAGGAAGCCTCCCGCACCGACGCCGCCGGCAACACCTGGTCCTACACCTACGACCAGCGCGGCCGCCAGACCGGCGCCAGCGACCCGGACGCGGGCAACAGCTCCACCACGTACAACGCCGCGGGGCGCGTGGCCTCCAGCACCAACGCCGGCGGCCAGACCATCGCCACCGCCTACGACCTGCTCGGTCGCAGGACCGGTACGTACCAGGGCACGGTCAGCCCGGAGAACCAGCTGACCGGCTACGCGTACGACACCGTCGCGAAGGGGCAGCAGGACAGCTCCACCCGCTACGTGGGCGGGGCGAAGGGTGCCGCGTACACCAACGCGGTCGTGTCCATGGACATCGGCTACCGGCCGACCAAGACCACCCTGACGATCCCCGGCAGCGAGGTCGGACAGACCAGCCCGGTCACCTACACCACCAGCGCCAAGTACGACCCGATCACCGGGGCCAAGACCGAGGAGACCCGCCCGACCGTCGGCGACGTCTACTCCGAGACCATCGTGTACACCTACGAGGTCTACGGTCTGCTCTCGAAGTTCGGGGCGTACGGCGGCAAGATGTACGACCTCCAGTCGGACTACGACGCCTACGGCCGCAACATCCGCTCCACGATGAACCCGTGGGGCACCCAGGTCGTCACCACCGCCACCTACGACGAGCCGACCGGCCGCACCCTCAACCAGTACGTCGACAAGCAGACCTCGACCACCGGCACCGTCCAGAACACCACCTACGCCTACAACCAGGTCGGCCGCATCACCGCGATCCGGGCCATCCCCGACAACACACCGAGCGCCACCGACCTGCAGTGCTTCAGCTACGACCACCTCGGTCGGCTGAGCACCGCGTGGTCCGACACCGGACGCCTCGACCAGGCGCCCGACCCGGCGGTGGGCGGCCAGGGGGCCTGCACCAACTCCACGCCCACCAGCGGCGCCCAGGCGCCCACCCGCACCACCGTCGGCGGCTTCGCGCCCTACTGGCAGAGCTACCAGTACGACCTGACGGGCAACCGCACCCAGCTCGTCGTGCACGACGCCGGCGGCGACACTGCCAAGGACACCACGGTCACCCAGACCTTCCCGTCCACCGGCACCCGCAACGCCCCGACCAGCGCGCCCAACAGCGGTGGCGGCACCGGCGGGCCGCACGCCCTGCTGAGCTCCACCAGCAGGACGGGCAACAACGCGCCCACCACCAGCACCACCCAGTACGACGCGGCCGGGCGCACCACCGCCATCACCGACACCAACGGCACTGCCAAGCTCACCTGGAACGGTGAGGACCGGCTGGAGTCGCTGGCCAAGACCGACGGCGGCACCACCACCTACCTGTACGACGCCGAGGGCAACCAGCTCATCCGCCGCAACCCCGGCAAGACCACCATCAACATGGGGGCCGACGAGCTCACCGTCGACACCAGCACCACCACCAAGCAACTCGCCGGCGCCCGCTACTACGACATACCCGGCGGCACCACCCTGGTCCGCCAGGGCGGCGGCAGGCTGACCTACCAGATCGCCGACCACCACGGCACCGGCGTCCTGGGCATCGACTCGGCAACTCTGACCGAGACCCGACGGCCCAATGACCCGTTCGGCAACCCCCGGGGCACCCAGCCGAGTACCTGGGCCGGAGACAAGGGTTTCGTCGGCGGTACCAAGGACGACGTCACTGGACTCACGAACCTCGGGGCCCGGCAGTACCAACCGACCACCGGGCGGTTCCTGAGCCTCGATCCCATCCTCGACCGGGCCGATCCCCAGCAGTGGAACGGCTACGCGTACGGCGACAACGATCCCGTCAACCGTGCGGACCCCAGCGGTCTGTTCTCCATCGTCGACTTCATCAAGCCGCTCATCATCGCGGTCGCCACTGCGGTCGCCTCGGCCATGGGCTGGGCCATCCCGAGCGCTAAACCCGTCTCCCCGAACGTCGTCTCCGTCCCGGCGGTCGACCAGGCGGAAGAGAGCGCACAGCGGGCCGAAGCCGCGAAGCAGAAGGTCGAAGCGGCGCACCACAAGGAGAACCAGGCCAAGCAGAAGGTGATGGGCGCCGGCAAGCAGCTGGCCAAGATCGCCGCCGACGAACTCGGCATCACGGACGCCTTCGACTGCGTCACCAAGGGCGACCTCGGCGCCTGCGGCGAGACCGTGCTCAACGTCGCCACCAGCCTGATCGGCGGCGGTCCGCTCGCCAAGCTCGCCAAGAAGTACGCGTTCCATTGGGGCAAGGCCTACGAGCTCGCCAAGACGATCAAGCGCCTCGCCAACGAGCTCTACGACGGCTTCAAGGCCTGGCGCACGGAGTCCAAGGCCGCCCGCGAGGCCGAGCAGGCGGCCGAAAGCTGCCTCACCGGAGGGAAGAAGCACAGCTTCAAACCCGACACACCCGTCCTACTCGCCGACGGCAGCAGCAAACCCATCAAGGACGTGAAACCGGGCGACGAAGTCCTGTCGACCGACCCGCAGACCGACAGCACCAAGGCCGAGGCCGTCGCCGCCACCATCGTCACTCCTGACGACCGGCAGTTCACCGACCTCAGCCTCAGCACGGACGCGAAGCCGGCCGTCACCCTCACCTCGACCCAGCACCACCCCTTCTGGGACGAGACCACCCAGCGCTGGACCAATGCCTCCGACCTCCACGCCGGCGACCGGGTCCGCGCGGCCGACGGCACTTTCCTCACCGTCCAGGCCATCCGCAACTACGAGACCGATCCGCAGGAAGCTCGCGACCTGAGCGTCGCCGAACTCCACACGTACTATGTGCTCGCGGGGGCCACTCCGGTCCTGGTACACAACTGCGATATTTCGATGGATGAGGCCGTCAACCGTGCCGTTGCACATGTTGGTGACGATGCAACAGTGGTGCGGTCTGGAAGCGGCGGAGTTCAGTTCATGAGCGTGACGACCGGCGAGGACGGGAACGCGATCAGGAAGATTGCGCGGTTCGATGTGAACCCCGATAGTGCTCATGTCCAGAAACTTGGACCACATCTTAATCTGGAAACCCAGATCAATGGAAAGACGGTTACGAGTGGTCCGCTCAAGGATCCCCATACTCCTATCGATCCATCTACGATCCGGCCGGGTGACTACTGGCGGTAGACAACTTACGGAGGTGTGGCGTTGAAGGTCTTGCGCGAAGATTCGACCGGGGAAATGGAGCTCTCTGGAACTCGCTCCGAGCTGCTGGCCTTGGGCCGGGAGCTGCGGAGCGGTCGAGGAGAAATCCGCATTCCGAAAGCATCGAATCCATTCCCGTACGATAGGGCGTTGTCGCGGATCGAATTTCAGCAAGCGAGAGGGAAGGTTCGTATTTCTTCTTCGGGAGACGGCGAAGCTATGGAGGTTCAAGGCGAGCTAGATTCTCTTGCTATTCTTGCCGATAATATCGAAGCGTTCGCCTTGGGGGCGGATCAAGACGACCACCTCCATGTGGATTACTTTCCAGACCATGATTATCTGGTCGAGGGATCAGAGTCGCTGGTTGTCGGCATCGCTGGTGATGCACTCAAGTTGTCGTGAAGCGACTTTGGTGCAACTAATCCGGCAGTGAAATCGCTAAATTTCCGCGGCTTATGCAGCGGCCCCACCGGATCCATCCGGTGGGGCCGCTGTGGCGTCTGACGACAGTAGCTGACGGCAACGTCAGCGGACGGGCACCTCACGAAGCGATGGATCGTTGCCGTCTCCGGGCACGTTGGAGGTCTCGTTGGGGTTGTGGAGGGCGTTGCTAAGGGTGTCGCTGGCTTGGCGCTGGAGGAGGAGCCGGAGCCCCGGAAGCCGAGCATGTGCGCCCACTTCCAGAGCTTGGGGCCGGCAAAAACTCCTAGCGCTGGCCCAGGTTTCAGCAGGTGCGGATCATCTGCCGCGCGTGCCGTTCTACGGCTAGGCGGGGCGGCGGGCGGGACTGGCTGGTACCCGGGCAGGTCCGGCACTCCACTGGCGCGCCGGTCTATGCGGACGGGGCCATTCCGTGCCCCTTGCGGTGGCGGCAGAGCAGGGCGCGGTCGAACCCGCCGGGTGATTCGGCGGACTTGGTGGCGTACTTGGCCGCGTAGGCGGCGGTCTCGCGCACGTCGAGCTGTTCGCTCCAGGTGAGTTCGCGTTCTCCCCCGCGACATCGGAGGTGGCGGTCAGGGTGACGTGCTCGGTAGCGGCTTCTATAGCACTGTGAGGACTTCGGCGGTCGCGTACCTGGGCGGCGGGGGGGGCTCGCTGCTATCTTCAGAGCCATCGAATCGGATCACGGTGTGGAAATGGACTGGGCTGCGCTTCTGGTAATCGGCCAGCTTCGCGAAGGAGACCCGCAGCACTGTGTGGGTAGCCTTCTGCGGGTGGCCGAACCGGACCGCGATCTCGCGTCGCAGGTAGATGTGAAGTGCACCTATAGTGTGGAGGCATGGGAGTCGAATATTATGCGCCCGCGTAGTTGTGTATCTTTGGGTCGAGCGGGGTGTCACGCGGCGCGTCTGTGAGTTTCCGTAACGGCAAGGAGGGCACTATGTGCAGAATGGCGCCAGTCGTACGAGCAAACCACCCGGACCATCGTTCGCGTCGAGCCCTGAGCATTGCAGTAAGGCCAGTCGTAAAGTCGGCAAAAGGGGCGATTGGCCTACGCAACTGGCGGCAGTGGCGACGGCAAAAACCACGGACTTAATCTCAAATTCAAGGGATTTGACGGGCTGTCAAATAATTAACGTCGACCCAAAAGTCCGGTAGAGGGGTTTCGTATAGCATGCATACTATATGCCAGAAGGTGTCGATCTGATCCTGGTGTACAACTGTCCGGCGGGCAGTGGTGAAGCACAGGCGCCAACATGGGCGGGCAGAAGATCTTTGGTCGAATGAGGATTCAACTGGCGACCGCGCCGTTTTCGGATGGGGTGAGGATGGCAAGGTCGTGCGCATCAGGCCTGGATCAAGGATGGATGGGCTTTCAGCGGTTGGCGTAAGGGGCTGAGGTTCCGCGGCACCGGAGGCGAGCATTCTGGAATCACACCACCGATCTACTACCCGAAGGGTGGCGGTCGCGGAGTGCCAGGTGCAGACGTTCCGGAGAGCATTCCTCCGGGCTATCTTCCGTAGGGAGTCCACATGAGTCGGAACGAACTATCCCGGCGAATCCTTCACGAGGCATTCCCTGAAGTGGATTCCAGCGATCCGGTCTCGTACTTCAGCGAGACGGGCGATGCGGTGCAGGCCTTGATGTACTCATGGCTCTACTGGCCGAACCTGGTGGAGATCCGCGGCGCCGTCTTTTTTGCGCTCTACGGGAATGACGAAGTTGAGATTGCGAACTGTCTGGCGACTCCGTCGGCCGACGGGCATCCGGATTGGCCTGCCATGGCATGGGGTCAAATGGTGGACAGCTACAACATCTTCGAGATCCCGCACCTCTTCCGGATGATGAGGGGGCCGTCCGAACTCGCTGCGGATGCTTGTCGGCAGCTCGGTGACGCTCTGGTCCAGACGTGGCAGGGGCGACTCCTGGCGGCGTATCCAGAGCGCCGCCTCACGGTGCGGATGATCGAGGGTGATGACTCGATGGACCTGAGGATCGAGGTCTCTCAGCTGACCCCGAGTCTCGTTCCACCGAAGGGCTGGGACGGGCAGCGAAGGGGAATCACTGTGACGTCGTGAAAAGGTCTCCGAACAACCCGTAGCCGGGTGTTCGGATCGATTCGGAAGATCGAAGGCGCCCCCCTTGCCCGGCACGTGAGTGCCGGGCAAGGGGGGCGCTGTTTTGCAAGGTTTACCGGGTGGGCGGGGTGACGATGGGGAACTTCGGGTCGGGGAGGGTCAGGGTGGCGAAGACGGCGTCGGCCGCCTGCTGGGCGTTCGCACCCGTCAGCGCGATGTGCCGGTCCTCGACGGCCTGGTCGAAGTTGTGCCGGAAGCCGGGGGTCTGGGCGAGGTCGTCGAGGGTTTGGCGGCTGAGCGTGATGGTGGCGTCCGGCACGTCGACGAGGCGGTCGCCGCCGGCCACGAACACCAGCACGCCGTTGCGCAGGGTGGTGGTGCAGGTGTCGCCGGTGTCGGTGAACACCCAGTTCAGGGTGATCGGGAGGCGGTTCCGCTCGGCGGCCGTCGGCCCGTCCACGCTGCGGGCGAGGGCGGAGAAGTACTGGTCCAGGGTGGTGCTGCGGATCAGGTCGGCGGAGGTCTGGCTGGTGATCAGCGGCTGCGGGCCGTCGACGACCTCCCGGGCGCCGGTCAGGTAGGCGTTGCGCCAGGTCCCGTTGGCGCTGCCGTAGCCGAGCTGGGTGAAGACCTTGGCCTGGAGCTCCTTGGCCCGGGTGACCTGCGGCTCGGCGAGCGGGCTGCCCGAGTCGGCGGCGGCGCCGAAGATGACGTGGTCGAGGAGTTCGGCGGCCCAGCGGAAGCCGTCCGTGGTGTCGGTGTCGTAGGCCCGCTGGGCCGCCGTGACGACGGCCTCGGCGCCGCCCATCGCCTCGACGTACGCCGCGCCGGCCTTGACGGGCGGGAGCTGCCACAGGTGGGCCGGGTTGCCGTCGTACCAGCCCATGTACCGCTGGTGGACCGCCTTGAGGTTGTGGCTCAGCGAGCCGTAGTAGCCCTGGTTGTACCAGTGGTCGTCCAGGCCCGGCGGGAGGGTCTCCAGCTCCTCGGCGATCTCTATGCCGGTGCGGCCGGCGTTGATCAGCCGCAGCGCCTGGTCGTTGAGGTAGCCGTACATGTCGCGCTGGGTGTTGAGGAATTCGAGGATGCGGGCGTTGCCCGGCGCGCTGCCCTCGCTCTCCTCGCTCCACATCGGCCAGTGATGAGAGGCGAACAGGACGTCGGTCTCCTTGCCGAAGGTCTGGATCGTCTCGGTCAGGTACTTCGACCACGCGTGCGCGTCCCGGACCTGGGCGCCCCGCAGGCTGAGGATGTTGTGCATGGTGTGCGTGGCGTTCTCCGCGATGCACAGGGTGCGGGCGGCCGGGAAGTAGATGTTCATCTCCGCCGGGGCCTCGGTGCCCGGGGTGAGCTGGAACAGCATCTGCACGCCGGCCAGGTTGAACTGGTACAGCCCCGGCCGCCAGGGGATGACGTACGTGCTGTCGCTCCACTGGTCCTTGGGGACCGGCTGGTGACGGGGCCCGCCGATGTAGTCGGTCGGCGGGATGAGGGTCACCTCGCCGGTGGAGATGGTCGTGCCCAGGCCCGAACCGACCTGCCCCGTCGGGCTCTTGTCCAGCTGCGCCGCGTACATGTACTGCGCGCGCCGCGCCATCGCGGGGCCCGCGTAGACGTTCTCGCTGATCGCGTGCTCCAGGAAGCCCTCCGGCGCGACCACGGGGACGCCCGGCTCCAGCGGGTCGCCCTGCTCGGCGAACAGGCCCCGGGAACCGCCGAAGTGGTCGACGTGGCAGTGGGTGTAGACGACGCCCAGGACGGGTCGCTGCTCCCGGGTGAGCTCGGTCCTGTCCTGGAACAGCCGGAGCGCGGCCTGCGCGGTCTCGTAGCAGGCCAGCGGGTCGATGATGACCAGGCCCGCGTCGCTCTCGACGATCGTCATGTTCGACAGGTCGTAGCCGCGTACCTGGTAGATCCGGTACGCGGGACAGCTCGTGACGTGGAACAGCCCGGCGATGGCGGTGAGTTCGCCCTGCCGGTGCAGGCTGCCGTTGACCGTGGGCATCTCGGTGCGCAGGTCCGGCTGGAGGAACTCGTACGCGGTGAAGTCCCAGACCACCTCCGACGGGTTCTTGCGGGACATGATGACGGGCACGTCCGGCGGGGCGATCATGAACCGGCTGGCGTCGGCGAAGTCCCGGCCGTCCTTCTCGTCGGCGATCCTGGCCGCCTCGGCGGCCTTCCGGTTCGCTTCGGCGATGGCGGGCGTGGGCTCGACGGGCTCGGTGTACGAGGACGTTCCGGACATGGCGAAGCCACCTCCATGGGTAGGTGAGGGAACCGCCGCACTGCGGCGGGGCAGTCGCGCTATGTGTGTATACGACTACGAACAAGGGGGGTGATCGAGCCATTTCCTTGACCTGAACCTGTCGATAAATCGTTCGACGGTCGCGCCGTCCCAGGGCGCACGCACCCCCTGACGTGCGCCGTCGCACCCGCCGTTCGAACCCGGGAGGGGGCGCCGGCCGTGATACCGGCGGAGGCCGGTCGGTGGTCGGCGGTCGGCGCGAGGACGGATGGAGGAGGACAGCGATGGCCTGGTACCAGGGGCGGAGCCGGATCACGGTGACGGCGGTGGAGGGGCAGTGGCCGCAGCGGGCGGTGGTGACGGTGCGCGGTGGCCGTCCGGTCGAGATTCCCGGGACGGTCGGGGCGAGCCACCTGGTGGACGCCGAGCGCTGGGAGCTCGACCTGGAGCACCGGCGCGAGGGCGAGTGGTGCCCCAACATCCGCGCGGTGCAGGGGCGCTGGCAGGAGGTCCGGGGTGTGCTGACGCAGCTGGTGCACAGCCGCAACCGGGACGGGGGCGGTGACCGCAGCGACCGGAACCTGGTGCTGCGGATCGAGCGCGTCGAACCGGGCGACGGCGCGCCCGTGGGCGTGGCCGCGCAGGGCCGCGCCACCGCGCCGCGCACCTCGGCGGGCCAGTCGGCGGCGTCCGGGGCGTCGGCCCCGCGGACTTCGGCCGCGCCGGTGCGCGGGACGTCGACCACCTCGTCGGCGCCGACCGTGCGGACCAGCGGTTCGGGGACCGGATCGGCCGGCCCGGCCCCGTCCGCTCCGTCGCGTGCGGTGACGTCCACCGGGGGCACGGCGACCCGGCCCTCGACCGGCAGCTCCTGGCAGGGCTGACGGGCGTTCTGAGCTGACGGATGTCCTGAGTCCTGAGTCCGCCCGCGTTCCGGCGCGTGGCGGATCCGCTCGGCCGCCCCGCGCCCCGGGGCGGCCGATGTGAACCAGAGCATGCGTGAAACAGGGCACACGCGCACCACGGCACAAGCGCATCGGGGCACACGCGCATCAGAGCCCTCATTGATTCACTCACAACGCACCTGATCTATTCCGTCGCATTCCTGCACAACCGCCCCAGGCGTCAGGGGAATCACTCGGCTATTCCCCGCGGAAACCCGGCCGGGTGGCCAGGGGGATCGGGGTGTCACATTTTCGGCCAAAGAATTCACACCCGTCATCAGGCGTTCCGGGCGTGGCCGGGAGTCACACCAGCGATTTTGCGGTTCCGATTCCGGGGAGAGTTGCTTTCCGTTCAATCGCCAGGGGTTGCGAGCGGGTGACCCGCCGTGAAGACTGTTCCGCGTTCGTCGTTCCGAGCGTTCGGGCCGTCAAGGTATTGCCCGGTCCTCGCGACGGTTGTGGCAGGTTCCGCACGGTGGCTGCGGGGAGGGATCGCAGGGGGGATAGGCATGCCGGGCGCAACGATCGCGCAGGTCAGGGCCGTCGGAGCGGCCGACTGGAGCGTTCGGGATTCCTGTCCGGCCCCGCCTGCGGGGTGAGGGCATTCGGCGGTCGGCCGTTCGCCGCGCACCGTTCCCGCCCGCCGTTCCCCCGTTCGCCGTTCCGGGGCGGCGTGGAATTCGGGTCGCATTCGCACCGTCCGGTCGGGGAGCGCCGAAGCGGCCGGGAACGGTTCCCCTCGGGCGGGTGCGGCGCCCTGCCGGGAGCGGTCGGGGATTCCCGTTCACACCCAGCCGGCCGTCATCGGCAGGGCTTCCGTCGATTCCCGTTGTTCCCGCGAGTCTTGAGTCGAGGAGCGCAGGTGGCAGGAAATTTCACGGCGTGCTCCACAGTAATCAGGAATTCATCCGCGGACGCTTGCCGCGCCCGCATCTGAGAACCAGTCAACGGGAGCGTCCGTCCATGCCGTACCCCAGTTCCGCGCCCGTCCGCGAGCGCGCGCCGTTCCTCTTACGCCGCTCACGCCGCGAACTGCAGCACCGGCTCGACACGCTCGCGCGCACCCACCGGGTGCCCGGCGCCCAGGTGGTGCTGGACACCGGCTCGGAGGTCGTGGCCCTGCACACCGGTGTGGCCGACGCCGCCACCGGTGCGCCCTTCACCGGGGACACCGTGGTGCCGGTGGGGTCGCTCACCAAGCCCTACACGGCCGCCCTGGTGATGCTCCTCGCCGACGACGGCGACCTCGACCTCGACGACCGGGTCGCCGATCACCTGCCCGAGCTCCGCCGGATGCCAGCAGTAACGATTCGCCAACTCCTCAGCCACACCGGCGGACTGCCCACCGGGCCGGACTCCGACGCCGCCGCCCGGACCACCGCGGCGCACTACCTGTCGTCCGTGTGCACGGCCGGGGACGCGCTCTTCCCGCCCGGGACGGACTTCTCCTACTCCAACGCCGGCTACGTCGCCGCCGGGCGCCTGGTGGAGACGGTGACCGGGATGCCCTGGCACGAGGCCGTGGCCGCCCTGCTGCTCGAACCGCTCGGCACCGTGCCCGTGTTCGTCGACGCGAGCGCACCCGCACGCCCGGTCGCCGCCGGGCACGCGCTCAACGCCGCGACCGGCCGGGCCCGGCCGGTCCGGCAGAACCTGGCCCCGCTGGAGGCCCCGGCCGGCGCCCTGCTGGCGAGCGCCGCGGACCTCGCCGCGCTCGGCGGCGCCCTGGTCGGCCGGGCCAAGGCCCTGCCCCCCGCCGTCGCCGAGGAGATGCGCCGCCCGCAGCCCGGCGCCCGGCCGGGTGCGCTCGCGGACGGCTGGGGCCCGGGGCTCGCCCTCTACCAGCAGGACGGCCGGTTGTGGTGCGGCCACGACGGCAACGCCATGGGGACTTCCTGCCACCTGCGGGCCGACCCGGACAGCGGCGTGGTGGTCGCCTTCGCGGGCAACTCCGGCACCGCCACCGCGCTCTGGCGCGAGCTCGCGGCCGATCTGGCCGAGCTGGCGGGTGTCCGGGTGCCGGCCGCGATCGCGCCCGTGGGCGCGGGCGAGCCCGCCCCCCTGCCCGAGTGCGCGGGCACCTACCGCAACGGTTCGATCCGGTACCGCGTCGAGCCCGCGGGCGACGGATCGTCCACGCTCTCCGTGGACGGCGACCTGCCGTTGCCCCTGCGCTGTTTCGCCGACCTCTCCTACGACCTGCTCGCCCCCGACACCGGCCGCCCCGAGCCGGGCGGGCGCTTCCACCGCGATCCCGCCACGGGCGTGATCGACCGGGTGCAGGTGTCCGGGCGCACGGCGCGTCGCGCCGACCCCGCCTGAGGCGCCCGGCCTCGTCCTGGCCGCCTGCGGCCCTCCCGCCGGCGCCGCTCCACCGGGCTCACCCCCGGCTCGTTCCGTTCCCCCGGCCCCCGTTCCCGGGCCCGAGGGCCGGCCCCCGCCTGCCCCGGCGCCCGCATCGCCTCCTCCCCGTCCGGAAGGACCTTCCGCCATGACCGACCGGCCTGCCCAGCCCGTGCGTTCGTCCGCTCCGCCGCAGGCCGGCGACACCCCTGGCGCCCCGGGGACCGGTGCCGCCCCGGGGAGCGATGCCGCCCCGCCGCCGGCGCACCGGACGCTCGACGCGCTGTTCGCCGCCCAGGTGGACCGCGCGCCGCACGCGCCTGCGGTGACCGACGGCCGGCGCAGCTGGACGTACCGGGAACTGGCCGACCGGGTCGAGCGCCTGGCCCGCGACCTCGCACGGCGCGGCGCAGGGACGGACCGGACGGTGGCGCTGGTCCTGCCGCGCTCCATGGAACTGGTCGCGGCGGAGCTGGCGGTCGCCCGGACGGGCGCCGCCTTCCTGCCCGTGGATCCGGCCTACCCCGCCGGGAGACGGGCGCTGATGCTCGCCGACGCCGCCCCCGCCGTCGTCCTGGACGATCCGGCCCGGGTCCGCGCGCTGCTGGAGACGGACCCGGCCGGCGCCGCAGACACGCCCGACACCGGCCTGGCGGGCCCGACCGGTACCGCGCTGCCGGGCCCGAGCGGGACCGACCACGCGGCGTACGTGATCTACACCTCGGGCTCCACCGGGACGCCCAAGGGCGTGGTCGTCACCCACCGGGGCATCGGCGGCTTCGCGGAGGCGGCCCGCGCGCACTACGCGGTGCGCCCCGGCGACCGGGTGCTGCAGTTCTCCTCGCCCAGCTTCGACGCCTCCGTCCTCGAACTGTTCATCTCCGTCCTGGCCGGCGCCACGCTGGTGATCCCCCCGCACGGCCCCTGGCTGGGCGAGGAACTCGCCGCCGTGCTCGACGAGCACCGCATCACCCACGCCCTCATCCCGCCGGCCGCCCTCGCCACCGTGCCCGGCGGCACGGGCCGCCACCTGCGCACCCTGATCGTCGGAGCAGAGGCCTGCCCCGCGGACCTGGTCGACCGCTGGGCGCCCGGCCGGCGCATGATCAACTCCTACGGCCCGACCGAGGCGACCATCGTCGCCACCTGGACCGGCCCGCTGACCGCCGGCAGCGGCGCACCCCCCATCGGCGGCGCGCTGCCGCACACCCGGGCGTACGTGCTCGACGCGGCCATGCGGCCCCAACCACCTGGCGTAGACGGCGAGTTGTACGTCGGCGGCGAGGGCGTGGCCCGCGGCTACCTGGGCCGCCCCGGCCTGACCGCCGGGCGCTTCGTCGCCGACCCCTTCGGCCCGCCCGGCGCCCGGCTCTACCGCACCGGCGACCGGGCCCGGTGGACGGCCGACGGGGAGCTGGAGTTCCTCGGCAGGCTCGACCGGCAGGTGAAGATCCGCGGCTTCCGGATCGAACCGGGGGAGATCGAGGCCGCCCTGCGGGCGCACCCCGCCGTCGACCAGGCCGTCGTCGTGGTCCGGGAGGACGAACCGGGCCGCGAGCGCCTGGTCGGCTACGCCACGCCCGCCGAACCGGAGCACGCCCCGGATCCGGCGGAGCTGCGCGCGGCACTGGCCGCCACCCTGCCGGCTCACCTGGTGCCGTCCGCCGTCGTCGTCCTGGCCGCGCTGCCGCTCACCCCGCAGCACAAGATCGACCAGCAGGCGCTGCCCGCGCCCGCCCGCCCCGCAGCGGCCGGACCCGTCGCCCCGCGCACCGGGCGCGAACGCGCCCTGGCCGCCATCTGGGCCGAAGTCCTCGGCCTCGACGCGGTGGGCGCGACGGACGACTTCTTCGACCTGGGCGGCGACTCGATCCTCGCCGCCCGGACCCTGGCCCGGGTCGCCGAGCGGCTGGGCGTCCGCCTCACGCTCCGGGACGTCTTCACCGCGCGGACCGTCGCCGCCCTGGCCCCGCTGGTGGACGAGCGGCACACCGCCGCGCCGCCGGACCCGATCCCGCCCGCCCCGCGCGAGGAGCCGCTGCCGCTGTCCAGCGCCCAGCGCCGCCTGTGGTTCCTCGACGACCTCACCGTCGGGGGGACGGAGTACAACACCGGCGTCGCCCTGCGGCTGCACGGAACGACGGACCCGGAGGCCCTGCGCCGGGCCCTGGGCCGGCTCGCCGCCCGCCACGACTCGCTGCGCACCACCTTCGCCACCGTCGACGGGCAGCTCGTGCAGTGCGTCGCGGCGGCGGGCACCCTGCCGCTGCGCACCGCGGACGTCGGCGACCGGCCGGCCGGGGAGCGCGCCGAGGCGGCCGAACGGCTGCTGACCGAGGAGCTGAACCGGCCCTACAACCTGACGGACGGCCCGCTCGCCCGGGCGCTGCTGGTCCGGCTCGCCGCCGACGAGCACCTGCTGCTGCTGGCGCAGCACCACATCATCACCGACGGCTGGTCGGTGGGCGTCCTCACCCGCGAACTGGCCGCGCTCTACCGGGCGGAGGTCTCCGGCGAACCGGACGCGCTCGCCGCCCCCGCCCTCCAGTACCCCGACTTCGCGCGCTGGGAGCAGCGCCGGCGGACCGAGGGCGCCGGGGCGGAGGACGCGCCGGACCTCGCCTACTGGAGGCGGAACCTGGCGGAGCTGCAACCCCTGCAACTGCCCACCGACCGGCCCCGGCCCGCCCAGCGCACGACGAACGGCGCGGCGCACCGCCACCGCCTCCCGGCCGCACTGGTGGCCCGGCTGCGGCACCTCGCCGCGGGCCGCGGCACGACGCTGTTCACCCTGTTCGCGGGGGCGTCCGCGCTGCTGTTCTCGCGTTACTCCGGCCAGCGGGACGTGGCGTTCGGCACCGTCACCACCGGGCGCGACCGGCGGGAGCTGGAGGAGGTGACCGGCTTCTTCGTCAACACCGTGGTGCTGCGCGGCGACGTGGACGAGCGGGCCACCGTCGACCGGTTCGTGGAGAGCGTGCGCACCACCCTGCTGGACGCCTTCGCCCACGCGGCGGTGCCCTTCGACCGGGTGGTCGAGGAACTGGCCCCGCCCCGGGACCCGAGCCGCACCCCGCTGGTCCAGGTCATGGTCGTCCAGCAGAGCCCCACCACCCCGCCGCCCGCCGGAGGCCTGCGCTTCGAGGACCACCCGCTGCCCCGCCCGGCCGCCCGGTTCGACCTGGTGCTGGAGTTCACCCCGGAGGGCACCGACGGCTGCGCGCTGACGGTGGAGTACAACACGGACCTGTTCGACGCCCGGACGGTGGCCCGGATGGCGCGCCACCTGCACCGCCTGCTGGCGGGCATGGCGGACGGCCCGCAGCGCATCCTCGCCGAACTGCCCATGCTCTCCGAGGAGGAGCAGCGCACGCTGCTCGACTCCTGGAACCCGCCCGCGCACGGCGCCCGCGACCTCCCGGACGCCGTGCTGCCCGTGCTGTTCGAGGTGCAGGCGGCCCGCACGCCCGGTCGGACCGCCGTCGGCTGCGGCCCGGTGCGGCGGGACTACGCGGAGGTCAACCGGCGGGCCAACCGCCTCGCCCGGCTGCTGGTCGCCCGGGGCGCGGGCCCCGAGCGGCTGGTCGCGCTGTGCCTGCCGCGCACCGCCGACCTGCCGTCGGTGCTGTGGGCGGTGCTCAAGTCGGGTGCGGCGTACCTGCCGGTGGACCCGGGCTACCCGGCCGAGCGGATCCGCTTCATGCTGGCGGACGCCGGGCCCGCGCTGGTCCTCGCCACCCGGGAGACGGCGGCCGCGCTGCCCGAGGGGTGGCCCGTCCTGCTGCTGGAGGACGGCGTCGGCCTCGCCCCCGACCCGGCGGGCGCTGATTCGGCGGACGCCGATCTCACGGACGCCGACCGCCTCCGGCCGCTGCTGCCGGAGCACCCCGCCTACGTCATCTACACCTCGGGGTCGACCGGCCGGCCCAAGGGCGTCGTGATCACCCACCGCAGCGTCGTCGCCCTCGCCCGCTGGGCGGCCGAGCGGTTCGGGCCCGGCGGGCTGGACCACGTGCTCGCCGCCACCTCGCTCAACTTCGACGTGTCGGTCTTCGAACTGCTCTGCCCGCTGCTGGCGGGCGGCAGCGTCGAGGTGGTCGCCGACCTCGCCGCCCTCGCCGAGGAGCCGGCCCCGCGCCGCGTCGGCCTGGTCAGCGGCGTGCCCTCGGTGATCTCCCGACTGCTCGCCGGGGGCGCCGCCCCGGTCGACGCGGGCACCGTCGTGCTGGCCGGCGAGGCCCTCTCCGCCCAGGCGGTGGGCGACCTGCGGCGCGCCCTGCCCGGCAGCGCGATCGCCAACATCTACGGCCCCACCGAGGCAACCGTCTACGCCACCGCCTGGTTCGCCGGTGACCGGCTGCCGGAGCAGGCGCCGCCGATCGGCAGGCCGCTCGCGCTGACCAGGACGTACGTCCTCGACCCCGGGCTGCGCCCGCAACCGCCGGGCGTGGTCGGCGAGTTGTACCTCGGGGGCGGCGGTCTGGCGCGCGGCTACCTGGGCCGCCCCGGGCTGACCGCCGCCCGGTTCGTCGCCGACCCGTACGGCGCGCCGGGGGAGCGGATGTACCGCACCGGCGACCGGGTGCGGTGGAACGCCGACGGCGAGCTGGAGTACCTCGGCCGGATCGACCAGCAGGTCAAGGTGCGCGGCTTCCGGATCGAACTGGGCGAGGTGGAGGAGGCGCTGCGGCGCTGCGAGGGCGTGGCGGAGGCGGCCGCCACCGTCGCCGACGGCGAGGGAAACCGGCGCCTGGTCGGCTACGTGGTCCCCGTCCCGGGCGGCCGGGTGGAGCCCGAGGCCGTGCGCCGGGCGCTCGGCCTGGCCCTGCCCGACTACCTGGTGCCCTCGGCCGTCGTGCCGCTGCCCGCGCTGCCGCTCAACCCCAACGGCAAGCTCGACCGGAGCCGGCTGCCCGACCCGGGGCCGGCCGTGCCCGCCGTACGCCACGTCGCCCCCCGCACCCCCGCCGAACAGGCGCTCGCCACCATCTGGGCGGAGGTGCTGCGGCTGGAACGGGTCGGCGCGGACGACAACTTCTTCGACCTCGGCGGCGACTCCATCCTCGGCATCCAGGTGGTGGCCCGCTCCCGGCAGGTGGGGCTGGCGGTGACCTCCGGGGACCTCTACCGGCACCAGACGGTCGCCGCGCTGGCCCGGTGCGCGGACGACGCCGAACGGCCGGCCGTGACCGCCCGGGTGGCCGCCACCGGGGCGGGCGTCCTGACCCCGATCCAGCGCTGGTGGCTCGACCGGGCCGCCGGGCGCGCCGGGCACTTCAACCAGGCGCTCTCCCTCCTGCTGGGCGCCGACGTGGACCGGGCAGCGCTGGAGGACGCCCTGAACGACGTGGTCGCCCACCACGACGCGCTGCGCTCGGCCTTCACGGCCGAGGCCGGTGAGCCCGACGCCGCAGAGCCCGAGGTCGGAGAGCCCCGCACCGCAGAGCCCCGCGACGGCGAGCCCGGTACCGGCCCCGGCGTGCGCTGGCGGATCGACGACCGGGCGCCCCGGATCCGCCTGGGCCGGCACACCGGCCCGGACGGCGACACCCCGCACTTCGGCCCCTTCGACCTGGGCGGCGGCGACGGCCCGCTGCTGCGCGCCGTGCTGCACGAGCGCGGTGCGGGGCTGCCGCCGGTCCTGCACCTGGCCGTCCACCACCTGGTCGTCGACGGGGTCTCCTGGCGGGTGCTGGCTGAGGACCTCGACACGGCCTACCGCGCCCGCCGCGACGGCCGGGACGGGGCGGCGGCCCTGCCGGCGAAGTCCTCGCCGCTGCGGCAGTGGGGCGAGCGGCTCGGCGCGTACGCCGCGGCGGGCGGCTTCGAGGACGAGACGGAGTACTGGGCGCGGGCCGTCCCCGGGCAGGACGGTGACGCCCCGGCGGACCCGTTCCCGGCCGACCTCGCGGGGGCCGACACCCACGCCTCGGCCCGCTCCGTCACCGTGCGCCTCGACGCCGCCGACACCGCCGCCCTCCTGCGCACCCTGCCCGACACCTACCGCACCCAGGCCAACGACGTGCTGCTGAGCGCCCTCGGCCGGGCCCTGTGCGGGGCGAGCGGGCTGGAGCGGGTCGTGGTGGACGTCGAGGGGCACGGGCGCGAGGAACTGTTCGCCGACCTCGACCTGAGCCGCACGGTCGGCTGGTTCACCACCCGGCACCCCGTCGCGCTGGCCGTGCCCGCCAGGGCCGACTGGGACGGCGTCCTCAAGCGGGTCAAGGAGCAGCTGCGCGCCGTCCCCCGACGGGGCCTCGGTTTCGACGCCCTGCGCCACCTGGGGCGCCCAGGCACGGCCCCCGACGCCCCGGCCGCGCGGATCAGCTTCAACTACCTCGGCCGGATGTCCTTCCCGCAGGACGCGGCCGGGCTCTACCGCGGCACCTTCCGGCCCCTGGAACTGGACGCCGACCCGCACGTCGAGCGCCCGCACGCCCTGGAGGTGGTCGGCCGACTCGACGGCGACGCGCTGGAGTTCAGCTGGTTCTACTCCGGCGCCGTGCACCGGCGCGACACCGTCGAGGCCCTGGCCCGGCGCTTCGCCGCCGAGCTGGCCGACCTCGCGCGGTACGCGGCCCGCCCGGGCGCCGCCGGGCGCACCCCGTCCGACTTCCCGCTGGCCCGGCTCGACCAGGCGGCCGTGGACCTGATCACCGGCGACGACCCGGGCGCGGTGGAGGACGTCCTCCCGCTGACGCCGACCCAGTCCGGGATGCTCTTCCACGGCCTCGCCGAGGAGGACAGCGGCGCCTACTTCCAGCAGCTGGACTTCGTCCTGGACGGCGTGCCCGACCCGGGGCGGTTCGCCGCCGCCTGGCAGTGGGTCACCGACCGCACCCCGGTGCTGCGCGCCCACGTCCGCTGGCAGGAGGTGCCCGAGCCGCTGCTGGTGGTGCGGCGGCGGGCGGCCGTGCCGGTCACCCACCTGGACTGGCGCGAGCTGTCCGAGCCCGAGCGCCGGGGCCGGCTGGCCGAGCTCCTGGACCGCGACCGGGCCCGCGGGCTGAACCTGGCCCGGGCCCCGCTCCAGCGGCTGCTGCTCATCCGCCTCTCCGACACCCGGGTGCGCGTGCTGTGGTCCTTCCACCACCTCGTCCTGGACGGCTGGAGCCTCTTCCAGGTGCTGTCCGACGTGTTCGCCGTGCATGCCGCGCTGGCCCGCTCCGAGCCGGAGACGGGAGAAGTCCCGTCCGGCACCGTCCCGTTCGGCACCCTGCCATCCGGCACCGAGCCCTTCGGCACCGTCCCGTACGGCACGGTGCCGGAGCGCCGGCCCTACCGCGACTTCGTGGCCTGGCTGCGCGAGCGCGACCCGGCGGAGGCCGAGCGGCACTGGCTCGGGCGCCTGGCCGGGCTGGCCGAGCCGACGCCGCTGCCGTACGACCGCGAGCCGCGCCAGAGCCACCGCGCGGAATCCACCCGGGCCGTGCCGTTCACCCTGCCCGCCGCCGCGACCCGGGCGCTGGAAGGCCTCGCGCGCAGCTCCGGCCTGACCCTGAACACCCTGGTCCAGGGCGCCTGGGCGATCCTGCTGGGCCGTCAGGCCAACCGGGACGAGGTGGTGTTCGGCACCACCTCGTCCGGCCGCCCGCCCGAGCTGCCCGGCGTCGAGACGATGACCGGCCTGTTCATCACCACCCTGCCCACCCGGACGGCCGTGCCCTCCGACGGCACCCTGCTCGACTGGCTCCGCACGCTGCAACGGGAGCAGGGCGAGGACCGGCGCCACGGCTTCGTCCCGCTCACCCGCCTGCGGGCCGCCACCGTCCTCCCCGAGCAGACCGCCCTGTTCGACAGCATCGTCGTCTTCGAGAACTACCCGGTCGAGGACGACGCGGCCGCCGCGCACGGCCTGCGCCTGCGCGACCTGGACGGCATCGAGACCACCAACTACCCGCTCGCCCTGCTGGCCTACCCGGGGCCGGAGCTGGCCCTGCGGCTGTGCTACGACCCGCGGCTGTTCGACGAGGCCACCGTCCGGCGGATGGCCGGGCAGCTCACGGCCGTCCTGACGGGACTGCCCGGGAGCGCCGGGGGCCCGCCCGCGCGCGTGCCGCTGCTGACCGCCGGGGAGCGCCGACGGATCCTCGTCGACTGGAACGCCACCGCCGTCGGACGGACCGAGCGCGACATCGCGGACCTGTTCGCCGAGCAGGTGCGCCGCAGCCCGGACGCCGTCGCCCTGGAGGCGGGCCACGAGCGCCTCGGCTACCGCGACCTCGACGCCCGCGCCGCCGCCCTGGCCGGCCGGCTGGCCGCGCTCGGCGTCGGCGCCGAACGCCCGGTCGGCGTGCTCATGGACCGCTCCGTCGACCTGGTCGTCGCCCAGCTGGCGCTGGTCCGGACCGGCGGGGTCTACGTGCCGCTGGACGGCAGGGCGCCGCGCGAGCGGCTGCACCTGATGCTGGCCGAGGCCGGCGCGGACCTCCTGCTCACCGACGCGCACGGGGACCGGATGGCCCGCGAACTGCGGCCGGACGGGCAAGTGCTTCGCGTCGACGGGCAGACCTTCGCGGCCCGGCCGGGCCCGGCCGCCCCGGCAGCGGCCCCGGTGCCCCACCCCGACAACGTCCAGTACCTGATGTTCACCTCGGGCTCCACCGGCACCCCCAAGGGCGTCGCGGTGCGCCGGCGCGACGTCGCCGCGCTCGCCCTGGACCGTGCCTTCGCCGGCCACGACCGGGTGCTCGTGCACTCCCCGCACGCCTTCGACGCCGCCACCTACGAGCTGTGGGTGCCGCTGCTGCGCGGCGGCACCGCCGTGCTGGCCCCGCCGGAGGACCTGGACGCCGCCTCCGTCCGCCGCGCCGTCACCGAGCAGGGCGTGCAATGCCTGTGGCTGACCGCCGGCCTGTTCCGGCTCCTCGCCCAGGAGGACCCGGGCTGCCTGCGCGGCGCCCGGGAGGTGTGGACCGGCGGCGAGGCGGTGCCCGGTGCGGTCGTGCGCCGGGTCCTGGAGGCCTGCCCCGACCTCACCGTGGTCGACGGCTACGGCCCGACCGAGACCACCACCTTCGCCACCCGCCGGGCCTTCCGCCCCGGTGACCGGCTGCCCGCCGTGCTGCCGATCGGACGCCCGCTGGACGACACCCGGGTGTACGTGCTGGACGGCGCCCTCCAGCCGCAACCGCCCGGCATCACGGGCGAGTTGTACATCGCCGGCGCCGGAGTCGCGCGCGGCTACGCGGGCCGGCCCGGCGAGACCGCCGCCCGCTACCTCGCCGATCCCTTCGGGCCGCCCGGCGGCCGGATGTACCGCACCGGCGACACCGCCCGGTGGAGCGAGGACGGCGAACTGCACTTCGTGGGCCGCGCGGACGACCAGATCAAGATCCGCGGCTTCCGCATCGAACCCGCCGAGATCGAGGCACGGCTCACCGCCCACCCGGCCGTCGCGGAGGCCGTCGTCTCGCTCCACGAGGACGCGGGGCGCAAGCGGCTGGCCGCCCACCTGGTGCCGGCCGGCGGCGCCGAGCCGCCCTCCGCCACGGCGCTGCGCGCCCACCTGGCGGCCGACCTGCCCGACTACATGCTGCCCGCGGCCTTCGTCACGGTCGCCGAACTGCCGCTGACCGCCAACGGCAAGGTGGACCGCCGGAGGCTGCCCGCCCCCGACTGGTCGGCGGCGGGCGACCGCGCCCACCGCGCCCCGAGCACCGACACCGAACGCGTCCTCACCGCGATCTGGGCGGAACTGCTCGGCGTGGAGCGGGTCGGGGTCGACGACGACTTCTTCCTGCTCGGCGGCGACTCGATCCTGAGCATCCAGGTCGTCTCCCGCGCCCGCGCCGCCGGTCTCGCGCTGTCCCCCCGCGACCTGTTCCGGCACCCCACCGTCGCCGCGCTGGCCGCCGTCGCCGGCACCGCAGCCACCGTCGCCGGGACCGAACCGGTCAGCGGCGAGGTGGGCCTGACGCCCATCCAGCACTGGTTCCTCGACCCGCACCCGCCGTACGCCGCGTCCTTCGACCAGTCCGTCGTGGTGGAGGCGCCCGGCGAGGTCGACCCGCAGGCCCTGCGCCGCGCCCTGACCGCCCTGTGGGCCCACCACGACGCCCTGCGCTCCCGCTTCACCACCGGGGCGGACGGCGCCTGGCAGCAGCACTGCGCCCCCGCGGACGCCGCCGTGCCCGAGCTGCTGGAGGTCGTCGACCTCGGCGCCCTGGACGGGGCGGCGGCCGAGGCCGCCGAGGCGCGGGCCACCGAGGCCGCGCACGCCGCGTTCCGGCTGGACACCCTCCCGCTGCTCACCGCCCGCCTGTTCACCACCGACGGCACCCGGCCCGCCCGGCTGCTGCTGGTCGTCCACCACCTGGTCGTCGACGGCGTCTCCTGGCGGATCCTGCTGGAGGACCTGGAGACCGCCTACCGGCAGGCCGTGGAGGGCCGGCCGCTGCGCCTGCCCGCCCGCACCACCTCCGTCCGGGAGTGGACCCGCCGCCTGCGCGAGCACACCGCGGCCGGCGGCTTCGCGGGCCGGCGCGCCCACTGGGCGGCGGCCGCCCGGCACTGCGCGGCCGCGCTGCCGGTGGACGGCGACGGCGGCAACACCGCCGCCGACCTGCGCGCCGTCACCGTCCGGCTGGACCGCGAGCGCACCGGGAGCCTGCTGCGCAAGGTCCCCGGGGTCTACCGCACCCGGATCGACGACGTCCTGCTCACCGCCCTGGGCCGGGTGCTCGCCGAGTGGACCGGGCGGAGCACCGTCGCGATCGGCCTGGAGGGGCACGGCCGCGAGGACCAGCTGTTCGAGGACGTCGACCTGTCCCGCACGGTCGGCTGGTTCACCTCGCTCTTCCCCGTCGCCCTCGACGTCCCGGACGGGGACTGGGGCACCGCGCTGAAGGCCGTCAAGGAGCAGCTGCGGGCGGTGCCGGAGCGCGGCCTCGGCTACGGCGCGCTGCGCCACCTCGCCCGGGACGAACAGCTCGCCGACGCCCCGGCCCCCGGGATCAGCTTCAACTACCTGGGCCGCTTCGACTGGTCCGCCGACGGCGCCGCCCTGGTGCGCGCCGTCCCCGGCGGCCTCGGCGGCGCGGAGGCGCCCGGCACCGAGCGCCCGCACCTGCTGGACGTCGTCGCCCGGGTCGAGGACGACCGGCTGGAGATCGGCTGGTACTACAGCGCCGGCCGGCACCACGAACGGACCGTCACCGCGCTCGCGGACGCCATGCTGCGCGCCCTGGAGGACCTCGTCGCGCACTGCGCCGAGCCCGGCGCCGGCGGCCGCACCCCCGCCGACTTCCCGCTGGCCCGGCTGGACCAGGCGGCGGTGGACCGGATCGCCGGGGACGGCCGCTCCGTCGCGGACGTGTACCCGCTGACGGCGATGCAGGCGGGCATGCTCTTCCACAGCCTGCTGGACCCGGACACCCACACCTACGTCAACCAGGTCCAACTGGTCCTCTCCGGCGTCACCGACCCGCACGCCCTGGCCGCCGCCTGGCAGCAGACCGTGGACGCCAACGCGGTGCTGCGCACCCGGCTCGCCTGGCAGGACACCGCCGAGCCGCTCCAGGTCGTCCAGCACCGGGCCGCCGTCCCGGTGACCCACCACGACTGGACCGGCCGCCCGGCCGACCGGATCGAGCGGGACACCGCCCGGCTGCTCGCCGAGGACCGGGCGGCCGGCCTCGACCTGGCCGCCGCGCCGCTGATGCGGCTGACCCTGGTCCGGCTGTCGCCGACCCGGGTGCGGGTGGTGTGGACCTTCCACCACGTCCTGCTCGACGGGTGGAGCGCGGCCCAGGTCTTCGACGAGGTGTGCGAGCGCTACGCCGCCCTGGCCGCCGGGCGCCGGCCGAACCCGGTCGTGCGCGCCCCCTTCGCCGACTACCTGCGCTGGCTGTCCGGGCAGGACCCGGCGCGGGTCGAGCGGTACTGGCGCGACACCCTGGCCGGGTTCCCCGCCCCCACCGAACTGCCCCGCGACCGGCGCCCGGCCGAGGCGCACCGCGCGTCGTCATCGGCATCGGTGCGGGTGACCCTCGACAACGACCTGTCGGAGCGGCTGCGGACCACCGCCCGGCAGGCCGGGCTGACCGTCAACACCGTGCTCCAGGGCGCCTGGGCGCTGCTGCTCTCCCGCTACGGCGGCGGGGACGACGTGGTCTTCGGCACGATCGTCTCCGGCCGGCCCGCCGAACTCCCGGGCGTCACCTCGATGGTGGGGCTGTTCATCAACGCCCTGCCCACCCGGGTGCGGATCGACGCCGGCCGCTCGCTGCTGGAGTGGCTGCGGGAGCTCCAGGACGCCCAGTCGGAGGCCCGCCGCTACGACGCCGTCTCCCTGGCGCAGCTCCAGAACTGGAGCGAACTGCCGGGCGGAACGGCCCTGTTCGACAGCATCGTGGTCTTCGAGAACTACCCGTTCGACGCGCAGGCGCTGACCCGGCACGGCCTGGGCGTCGAGACCGAGCACGTCCTGGAGCCGACCAACTACCCGCTCGGCGTGGTGGTCGCCCCCGGCGACGCCATCGCGGTCAGCCTCGACCACGACCCGGCCGTCTTCGACACCGCCACCGTCGAGGCGCTCGGGGCGGGCCTGCACACCTTGCTGACGGCGATGGCGGCCGGCCTCGACCGGCCGGCGGCGCAGCTGCCGCTGCTCGACCCGCTGCGAGGACGCGAACTCGTCGACCGCTTCGGCGGGGCGGTGGTCGAGGCACCGCAGGACACCGTGCCCGAGGCCTTCGCCCGGCAGGCCGCCCGCACGCCCGACGCCCCGGCCGTCCGCTGCGGCGACGTGCTGCTGACCTACCGGGAGCTCGACGAACGGGCCAACCGGCTGGCCCGGCTGCTGATCGCGGCCGGGGCCGGGCCCGAGCGGTTCGTCGCGCTCGCGCTGCCCCGCACCGCCGACCTGGCCGTGGCGCTGCTGGCGGTGCTCAAGAGCGGCGCCGCCTACCTGCCGGTCGACCCCGGGTACCCGGCCGAACGGATCGCGTTCCTCTTCGCGGACGTCCGCCCCGACGCCGTGGTCACCGACACGGAGACCGGAGGGCGGCTGCCGGCGGGCCCGTTCACCCGGATCGTGCTCGACGACCCCGGGTGCGCCGGACGGCTCGCCGCCGCCCGCCCCGACACCGTGCGCGACCATGAACGGCTCGGCGCCCTGCTGCCGCAGCACCCCGCGTACGTCATCCACACCTCCGGCTCGACCGGCCGCCCCAAGGGCGTCGTGGTCGCCCACGCCTCGGTCCTGGCCCTGACCGACTGGGCCGCCGCCGAGTTCGCCGACCACGGCCTGGCCCACGTGGTGGCCGCCACCTCGCTCAACTTCGACGTGTCGGTGTTCGAGATCTTCTCGCCCCTGCTCGCCGGCGGCTGCGTGGAACTCGTCCGGGACCTGCTGGCCCTGGCCGAGCGCCCCGGGCCGTGGCGGGCCGGCCTGCTCAGCGCGGTGCCCTCCGCCCTGGGCGGCCTCCTCGCGGAGGACGCCGTGCACCTCGGCGCGGACACCGTCGTCCTGGCCGGCGAGGCCCTGCCCGCCCGCACCGTGCGCCGGCTGCGCGAGGCCGTCCCCGGCTGCCGGGTGCTGAACATCTACGGCCCCACCGAGGCCACCGTCTACGCCACCGCCTTCGCCTGCGACCCCGCCGACCCCGACCGCGACCCGCCGATCGGCCGCCCGGTCGGCGGCGCCCGGGCCTACGTCCTGGACGACCGGCTGCGCCCGGTGCCCGTCGGCGCGCCGGGGGAGCTGTACCTGGCCGGCACCGGCGTCGCCCGCGGCTACCTGCGCCGCCCGGGCCTGACCGCCGCCCGGTTCCTGCCCGACCCCTTCGGCCCGCCCGGGCGCCGGATGTACCGCACCGGGGACCTGGTGCGCTGGACGGCCGACGGCGACCTCGGCTACCTCGGCCGTGCGGACGACCAGGTCAAGGTGCGCGGCTTCCGGATCGAACTCGGCGAGGTCGAGGCCGCCCTGGCCCGCCACCCGCAGGTGTCGGCCGCCGCCGCCCGGGTCGTCGACCACGACGGCCACCGGCGCCTGGTGGGCTACGCGGTAGCCCGTGACGGCGCACTGCCCGACGCCGTCGAGTGGCGCGCCTTCCTCGGGAGCACCCTCCCCGACCACCTGGTGCCCGCGCTGGTGGTGCCGCTGGAGCGGCTGCCGCTCGGCGCCACCGGCAAACTCGACCGCCGTGCGCTGCCCGCCCCGGTGTGGGCCGCCCCGGCCGCACGCGGTGAGCGACCGCCGCGCACCGCGACCGAACGCACCCTCGCCGCGATCTGGCGCGAGGTGCTCGGCGTGCCCGACGTGGGCGCGGACGACAACTACTTCGCGCTCGGCGGAGACTCGATCCTGGGCATCCAGATCGTCACGGCGGCCCGCCGGGCCGGCCTCGCGCTCACCCCCCGGCACCTGTTCGCCCACCAGACCCTGGCCGAACTCGCCCTCGCCGCCGAGGAGTCGCCGAGCCCGGCGGTCGCCGCCGAACAGGGCGCCGTGGTCGGCGACGCCCCGCTCACCCCCGTCCAGCACTGGCTGCTGGACACCCTCGGCGGGGACACCGCCCAGTTCACCCAGTCGGTCTCCTTCACCCTCGCCCCCGACACCGAGGAGCCCCTGCTGCGGGCCGCGCTCGCCGCCGTCCTGGACCACCACGACGCGCTGCGCCTGCGGTTCCAGCCGCTCGGCGACGGGCGGTGGCGCCAGCACGGCACCGCGCCCGGCGACCTGCCGGAGCTGCGCACGCATCAACTGCCCGCCGCCCCGGCGCTGGAGCGCGAGGCGACGCTGCGCGAGCTGGGCGAGCGCCTGGCCGCAGGCTTCGACCTGGCCGAAGGGCCGCTGCTGCGGGCCGCGCTGTGCCGCTTCGACGGTGAGCGGCACCCCGTCCTGCTGCTGGCCGCGCACCACCTGGTGGTCGACGCGGTGTCCTGGCGCGTCCTCCTGGAGGACCTGGACACCGCCCACCGCGCGCTGAGCGCGGGCGGGCGGCCCGACCTCGGCCCCAAGAGCACCTCCTTCCGGGCCTGGGCCGAACGGCTCGCCGAGCACACCGCGGCCGGCGGCTTCGACGACGAGCACGCCCACTGGTACGGGCTGGACGACGGCGCCGCGACCGCCCTGCCGACCGACCTGGACGGCGCCAACACGGCCGCCACCGAGGAGTCGCTGGACCTCGCCCTCGACGCCGAGGACACCCGCCGGCTGCTCCAGGACGTCCCGGAGGTCTACCGCACCCGGGTCAACGACGTCCTGCTCTGCGCCCTGGGCCGGGTGCTGGCCCGCTGGACCGGCCGGGACCGGGTCACGGTCGCCCTGGAGGGCCACGGCCGCGAGGAACTGTTCGACGGGGTCGACCTCTCCCGGACCGTCGGCTGGTTCACCACGCTGTACCCGGTGGCCCTGGACGTGCCCCGGGACGCCGACACCGGCACCGCCCTGAAGACCGTCAAGGAGAACCTGCGCGCCGTACCGCGCGGCGGGCTCGGCTACGGCGCCCTGCGCCACCTGCGGCCCGCCGCCGACCCCAGGCTGCCCGACCTGCCGCAGATCGGCTTCAACTACCTGGGCCGGCAGGACTGGACCCCCGCCCCCGGCGGCCTGCTGCACTCCCCGGCCGGCCAGCTCACCGGCGGCATGGACCGGGCCGCGGACCGGCCGCACCTGCTGGACGTGCTCGGCCGGGTGAGCGACGGGAAACTGGCGTTCACCTGGTCGTACTCCCGCGCGGTGCACCACCGCGCCACCGTCGCCCGGCTCGCCGCCGAACTGCTGGACGAGCTGCGGGAGATCGTCCGCCACTGCGCCCAACCCGGCGCGGGCGGACGCACCCCCGCCGACTACCCGCTGGCCGCCCTGGACCAGGCCGCCGTCGACCGACTGGCCGGCACCGGACGGGACGTGACGGAGATCCAGCCGCTCACCCCCACCCAGACCGGCATGGTGCTGCACGGCCTGGACGAGGCCGAACACGGCCTGTACGTCGAGCAGATCACCTTCGTGCTGGACGGCGCCCGCGACCTGCGGCCGCTGGCCGCCGCCTGGCAGCACGTCGTCGACCGCACCCCCGTGCTGCGCACCGCCGTCGTCCTGCGCGACGTGCCCGTACCCCTCCAGGTGGTCCACCGGGAGGCGACGCTGCCGGTCACCGAACACGACTGGAGCGCACTGCCGGAAGCCGAGCGCGAAGCCCGCCTGGAGCGGCTGCTCGCCGACCAGCGGGCCCGCCCGCTGGCCCTGGACCGGGCCCCGCTGCTGCGGCTCGACCTGATCCGGCTCGGGCCGGACGCGGCGCGCGTGGTGTGGACCTTCCACCACGTGCTGCTCGACGGGTGGAGCGTCTTCCACGTCCTGTCCGACGTCCTGGCCGCCCACGCCTCGCTCGCCCGCGGTGACCGGCCGGGCCTGCCCGAGCGCCGGCCCTTCGCGGACTACGTCGGCTGGCTCGCCGCCCGCGACACCGCCGCCGCCACGGAGCACTGGCGCGGCGTCCTGGCGGACCTCACCACCACCGCGCTGCCCTACGACCGCAGGCCCGCCCAGGGCGACACGGCCCGCTCCGGCGCCTGGCTCTCGCACCGCCTGGCCGAGGCCGAGACGGACCGGCTCCAGGAGTTCGCCCGCCGGCACCGGCTCACCCTCAACACCCTGGTGCAGGGCGCCTGGGCGCTGCTGCTGTCGCGGTGGAGCGGGGAGCAACGGGTGTGCTTCGGCACCACCGTCTCCGGGCGCCCGGCCGACCTGGCCGGCTCCGACGCCATCGTCGGCCTGTTCATCACCACCCTGCCCGCCCGCGTCACCGTCGACGGCGCCCGGCCCTGTGCCGCCTGGCTGCGCGTGCTCCAGGAGGAGCAGGCCGAGGACCGCCGGTTCGACCACCTGCCGCTGGCCGCGATGCACGGCCTGAGCGGGCTGGCGCCCGGGACGCCGCTGTTCGACAGCCTGGTGGTCTTCGAGAACTACCCGGTCGGGGACGCGACGGCCGGCGCCCACGGCCTGCTGATCCGCGAACTGGACGCCAGGGAGGCCACCAACTACCCGCTCACCGTGGTCGTCTCGCCCGGCGACCGGCTCGCCGTCGAACTCGGCCACGACCCCCGGTACATCGACCGGGACACCGCCGAGAAACTGGCCGCCCAACTGCTGCACACCCTCGCCGCGCTGGCCGGCTCGGACGGCACCGCCCGCCTGGACGACCTCGACCTGCTGCCGCCCGGGGAACGCGAGCGGCTGCTGCGCGGCCCGGCCCGCCCGGCGAGCGGCCCGGTGCCCCCGGCGGCCCTGCCCGCCCTGGTCGAGGCCGCCGTGGACCGCCGGCCGCACGCCCCGGCGCTGAGCGCCCCCGGACTGGAGCTGACCTTCGCCGAGGCCGAGGCGCACGCCAACCGCCTGGCACACCGGCTCATCGCGCGCGGCGCCGGCCCCGGCGAGGTGGTCGCCCTTCTACTGCCGCGCTCGGCGGACATGGTGCTCGCCCAGCTGGCGGTGGCGAAGACCGGTGCCGCGTTCCTGCCGGTCGACCCCCACTACCCCGACGAGCGCGTCGAGTTCATGCTGCGCGACGCGGCGCCCGCGCTCACCCTGGACGCCAAGGAGGTCGCGGCGCTGCTGGCCGCCCCGCCGGACGGCGCCCCCGACCACCGCCCCGCCGACCCCGACCGGCTCCGCCCGCTCGACCTGGACGACCCCGCCTACGTCATCTACACCTCCGGCTCCACCGGCACCCCGAAGGGCGTCGTCCTCACCCACCGCGGGCTGGCCGCCTTCGCCGCCGCCGAGGCCGAGCACTACCAAGTCGCGCCGGGGGACCGGGTGCTGGCCTTCGCCACCCCCAGCTTCGACGCCTCCGTGCTCGAACTGTGCATGTCCCTGCCGCACGGCGCCCGGCTGGTGGTGCCCGCACCTGGACCGCTGCTCGGCGCCCAACTGGCCGAGGTGCTCCGGGCGGAGGCGATCACCCACACCCTGCTGCCGCCGGCCGCCCTCGCCACCCTGCCCGCCGACACCCCCGGCACGCTGCCCGCGCTGAAGACCCTGGTGGTCGGCGCCGACGCGTGCGGCGCCGACCTGGTGGCCCGCTGGGCCCCGCACCACCGCATGGTCAACTCCTACGGCCCCACCGAGGCCACCGTGGTCGCTGCCTGGTCCGCACCGCTGGCCCCGGACGGCGCCGCGCCGCCGATCGGCCGCCCGCTGCCCGGCACCGGCGCCTACGTCCTGGACGCCCGCCTGCGGCCGGTGCCCGACGGCGTCACCGGCGAACTGTGGCTGAGCGGAACGGCCCTGGCCCGCGGCTACCTCGGCCGGCCGGGCCTGACCGCCGCCCGCTTCACCGCCGACCCGTACGGGCCGCCCGGCACCCGGATGTACCGCACCGGCGACCTGGTGCGCCGCGACCACCGGGGCGAACTGCACTACCTGGGCCGCACCGACCACCAGCTCAAGCTGCGCGGCCACCGCATCGAGGCGGGCGAGGTCGAGGCCGTCCTGGTGCGCCACCCGGCCGTGCTGGACGCCGTGGTGACGGTGCGGGAGGACGAGCCCGGGCTGCCCCGCCTGGTCGCGCACCTGCTCGCGGCCCCCGGCGCCGAACCGCCGACCGGCGCCGAACTGCGCGCCCTGGCCGCCCGCTCCCTGCCCGGCCACCTCGTCCCCTCGGCCTTCGCCGTCCTCGACCGCTTCCCGCTCACCGCGAGCGGCAAGACCGACCGCGCCGCGCTGCCCGCCCCCGTACCCGAGGAGGAGCAGCGGCCCGACCGGCTGGCGCCCCGCACGCCCACCGAGGAGGCCGTGGCCGAGATCTGGGCCGAGACCCTGCGGACGGCCGTGGGCGTGACGGACGACTTCTTCCAACTGGGCGGCGACTCCATGCGGGCCCTGCTGATCGCCTCCCGCGCCAACGATGCCTTCGGCGTCACGCTCACCCCCCGCGACGTCCTGGTCTCCCGCACCGTGGCCGCCCTGGCGGAACTGGTGGAGGACCAGGTGCTGAGCGAACTCGAGGACGCCGCGTCCGGCGGCCCGGACGATGACGAACGATGACGAACGGTGAGGATCCGACGACCATGACGCCTTCGAAGCGAGACCGCGCCGAGGCCCTGCCCGCCGACCTGCGCGAAGCGCTGCGCCTGCGGCTGGCCGGGCGCTCCGGCGGCGCCCGGGCCGCCGCCGACCGGTCCATCCCGCACGCCGACCGCAGCCGACCGCTGCCGCCCTCCTTCGTCCAGCAGCGCCTGTGGTTCCTGGACCGGCTGCGCCCCGGCGACCCCCGCTACAACAGCGCGGTCGCCGTACGGTTCACCGGCCCGCTGGACCGCGCGGCGCTCGCCGGGGCGCTGGCCGCCGTCGTGGCCCGCCACGAGGGGCTGCGGACCACCTTCGACGAGGCCGACGGCCGCCCGGTGCAGACCGTGCGGCCGGCCGGTCCGGTGCCGCTGCCCGTCCGGGAGCCGGCCGACGGGGAGAGCCTCGACGCGATCCTGCTCCAGGAGTACTCCCGCCCCTTCGACCTCCGGCAGGGGCCGCTGCTGCGCGCCCTGCTGGTGCCCGAGTCGGACCGCTCGCACGTCCTGCAAGTGACGGCGCACCACATCGTCACCGACGGCTGGTCGATGGGCGTCGTCCTGGACGAGCTGTGCACCGGCTACGAGGCCCTGGCCCGCGGCGCCGCCCCGGACCTGCCCCCGGTGGCCGTCCAGTACCCGGACTTCGCGGTGTGGCAGCGCGAACAGCTCTCCGGCGCCCGGCTGGAAGGCCAACTGGCCCACTGGAAGGCGAAACTGGCCGGTGCGGCGCCGCCGGAGCTGCCGCTGGACCACCCGCGGCGCGGCGAGGAGGCCGGCCCCGGCGCCGTCCACGCCTTCACCGTCCCCGCGCCGCTCACCGCCCGGCTGCGCGAGCTCGCGGCCGAGCGGCACGGCACCCTGCACACCGCCCTGGTCGCCGCCACCCAGGCGCTGCTGGCCCGCTGGTCCGGCCAGCAGGACGTCACCGTCGGCTCCCTGACGCCCGGGCGCTCCCGCACCGAGCTGGAACGGGCCGTCGGCTGCTTCGTCAACACCGTCGTCCTGCGCACCCGGGTGGAGCCCGCCGGATCCTTCCGCGACCTGCTCGCGGCCGCCACCGAGACCGGCAACGACGCGCTCGCGCACGGCGACACGCCCTTCGAACGGCTCGTCGAGGCGGTCGGCGCGCCCCGCCAGGCGGGCCGCAACCCGCTGTTCGACGTGCTGGTCCTGCTGCACCCCGCGCCGCCCGAGGCCACCACCCCGCACGGGCCGGCAGCCGCCCCGGTCGCCGTGCCCCGGCAGGCCGCCACCTTCGACCTCAGCGTCGAGTTCGTCCCGGACGGCGAGGCGCTCACCGGCCTGCTGGAGTACCGCGCCGACCTCTTCGACGCGCCCACCGCCCGCCGGATGGCCGACCAGCTCCTGCTGCTGCTGGCCGGCGCCGCCGCCGAACCCGACCGCCCGCTCGGCACCCTGCCGCTGCTCTCGCCCCGGGAGACCCGGCTGGTCACCCGGGACTGGAACGCCACCGCGCTGCCCGTCGAGGACACCGGCTACCCCGAGCTGTTCGAGCGCAGGGCCGCCCTGACCCCGCACGCCCCGGCCCTGGTCGCCGGAGCCGAGCAGCTCGACTACGCGACGCTCAACACCCGCGCCAACCGGCTCGCCCACCAGCTCATCGCCCGCGGCGCCGGCCCCGAACGGCTGGTCGCGCTGCGGCTGCCGCGCACCGCCGACATGATCGTGGCGATCCTCGCCGTCTGGAAGGCCGGCGCCGGCTACCTGCCCCTGGACCCGGCCCTGCCGGCCGAGCGCCAGCGTTACCTGCTCGACGACGCCCGCCCGGCTCTGGTCCTGGACGAGCAGACGCTCCGGGCAATGCCCGACACCGGCCCGGACACCGACCCCGGCGACGCCGACCGGACCGCCCCGCTGCACCCCGCCAACACCGCGTACGTGCTCTACACCTCCGGCTCCACCGGCCGCCCCAAGGGCGTCGCCGTCCCGCACCGCGCGGTGGTGAACCTGCTCGCCGCCCACCGGGCGGGCTTCGTCGCCGACGCGGGCGGCGGGCCGCTGCGCGTGGCGCTGACCGCCTCGTTCTCCTTCGACACCTCCCTGGAGGGCGTGCTGCTGATGGCCGACGGCCACCCGCTGCACCTGGTCGACGAGACCACCCGGATGGACCCGGCCGCCCTGGTCGAGTACGTCGTGCGCCACCGCGTCGACTTCCTCGACCTGACGCCCTCCTACCTGCGCCAACTGCTGCCCGCCGGACTGCTCGACGACCCGCGCCACCGCCCCCGGGTGCTGATGCTCGGCGGCGAGGCCGTCGGGCCCCGGCTCTGGCGCGAACTCGCCGGGCACCCGGACGTCGCCGCCTACAACTACTACGGCCCCACCGAGTGCACCGTCGACGCGCTCGCCTGCCGCATCGCGGGCGGTGACCGGCCGCTGGTGGGCCGCCCGCTGCCCAACCTGCGCGCCTACGTCCTCGACGACCGGCTCCAGCCGGTGCCGCCCGGGGTGAGCGGCGAACTCCACCTCGCCGGCGAGCAGGTCGCCCGCGGCTACGCCGGCCGACCGGGGCTGACCGCCGCCCGCTTCACCGCCGACCCGTACGGGCCGCCCGGAGCCCGGATGTACCGCACCGGCGACCTGGCCCGCTGGACGGCCGACGGGAGCCTGGAGTACCTCGGGCGCGCCGACGACCAGGTCAAGGTGCGCGGCCACCGGATCGAACCCGGCGAGATCGAGGCGGCGCTGCTCGACCTGCCGCAGGTCGCCGCGGCCGCGGTCGCCGCCGTGCCCGACGCGCGCGGCCACACCCGGCTCGCGGCCTACCTGGTCTTCGCCGACGGCGCGGCCCGCCCGTCCGCCGACCTGCGCGCCGCCCTGCGGCGGGTGCTGCCGGACCACCTGGTGCCGTCCTCGTTCACCGCGCTCGACACCCTGCCGCTCACCACCAGCGGGAAGCTGGACCGCCGCGCACTGCCCGCCCCCGACCCCGAAGGCGAAGCAAGGGAAGGGGAGTTCGTCGCCCCGCGCACCCCCGAGGAGGAGATCCTCGCCGGGATCTGGGCCGAGGTGCTGGGCATGGCGCGGGTCGGCGTCACCGACAACTTCTTCGAGCTCGGCGGCGACTCGATCCTGAGCATCCAGGCCGTCTCCCGGGCCCGCGCCGCCGGCCTGCGGATCGGCTCCCAGGACGTCTTCCGCCACCAGACCGTCGCCGACCTGGTCGCCGCCGCCCGCCCGGCCGCCGCCCCGGCCCCCCGGCCGCGCCGCGCGGACGGGCCGGCCCCGCTCACCCCGGTCCAGGAGTGGTTCTTCGCCGCCCACGGCCCGCTGCGCCACTTCACCATGTCGATGCTGCTCGACCTGCCGCGCGACCTCGACGAGCCGGCCCTGGACCAGGCGCTGCGGGCGGTCCTGGCCGCCCACCCGGCGCTGCGCACCCGCTTCACCCGCGCCGGGGGCACCTGGCGCCAGGAGCCGGTCGCGGACGCGGGCACCGGGCTGCTGACCAGACTCGACCCGCCCGCCCCCGGCGCCGACACCGGCTCTGAAGCCGCCCGGGGCGAGGCCGCCGACGCCGCCCGCGCCGCCCTGGACCCGGCCACCGGCACCCTGCTGCGCGCCGTCCTGTTCCGTTCACACGGCGACGCCCGGCCCCAACTCGTCCTGACCGCCCACCACCTGGCCGTCGACGGTGTCTCCTGGCGGGTGCTGCTCGCCGACCTGGAACAGGCCTACCGGCAGGCGGCGGCCGGGGACGCCCCGCACCTGGAGCCCGAGCCCACCCCGTTCACCGACTGGGCCCACCACCTCGCCGAACTGGTCCGGGCCGGAGGCCTCGACGACGACCTGCCCTACTGGAGCGCCGAGACCCGGGCGCCGGCCGCCCCGCTGCCCGTCGACCACCCCGGCACGCCCACGGCCGGCACCCTGCGCACCCTGCGCACCCGGCTCGACCGCGCCACCACCGAGGCCCTGCTGCGCAGCGTCCCCGAGGCCTACCGGACCCAGGTCAACGACGTGCTGCTCAGCGCGCTGGGCCGGGCCCTCGCCGACTGGACGGGCACCGAGCGGGTGACCATCGCCCTGGAGGGCCACGGCCGCGAGGAGCTCGTCGACGGCGTCGACCTCTCCCGGACCGTCGGCTGGTTCACCACCCAGTACCCCGTCACCCTCGCCCCGGCCGGCCCGGCCGGCGCCCCCGACTGGGCCGCCACCCTCAAGCAGGTCAAGGAGCGGCTGCGCGCCGTACCCCGCCGGGGCCTGAGCTACGAGGCCCTGGCCCGGCTCGGCCCGCCCGCCGCCGGCGCCCTGAAGGGCCGTCCACTCCCGCAGGTCTGCTTCACCTACCACGGCCAGTGGACCGCCCCCGGGACCGGCGACTTCGCGCCCGCCGGCCAGGCGCCGGGCCGGGAGCTCGCCGCCGACGAGCCCCTGGACCACCTGCTCGACGTCTCCGCCGTCGTCGCCGACGGCGAGCTGGAGCTCACCTGGCACTACAGCGACCAGACGCACGAGACGGCCACCGTCCGCGCGCTGGCGCAGGCCACGGCCTCGGCACTGACCGGCATCGTCGAGCACTGCGCCCGCCCCGACGCCGGCGGCCGCACCCCCTCCGACTACCCGCTGGCCGGACTGGACCAGGCCGGGGTGGACCGGATCGCCGGCGACGGGCGGGACGTCGAGGACCTGCTGCCGCTCACCCCGCTCCAGGAGGGCATGCTCTTCCACCGCCTGGTCGGCGGCCCCGACGACGTCTACGTGGACCAGGCCGGCCTGCTGCTGGAGGGCGTGGGCGACCCGCACGCCTTCGCCCTGGCCTGGCAGCGGGTCGCCGACCGCACGCCCGCGCTGCGCACCTCGGTGGTGTGGGAGGGCGTCCCCGCCCCCCTCCAGGTCGTGCGCCGCGGCGTCCGGCTGCCGGTGACCCACCTGGACCTGCGGGCGGTCGACCCGGCCGAGCGCGCCGACCGGCTGGCCCGGCTGCGCGCGGACGACCTCGCCCACGGGCTGGACCTCGCCACGGCGCCGCTCACCCGGCTCACCCTGGTCCGGCTGCCCGAGGCCCGCCTGCACCTGCTGTGGACCTCCCACCACCTGATCCTGGACGGCTGGAGCCTGGCCCAGGTGCTCACCGACGTGTTCGAGGAGTACGCGGCCCTCACCACCGGCGGCGTGCCGGCACCCGCGGTGCGCCGGCCCTTCGCCGACTACGTGCACTGGCTGGCCGGTCAGGACGCCGCGGCCGCCCGCGCGCACTGGCGGGGCGTCCTGGACGGCTTCGCCACCGCCACCCCGCTGCCCGCCGACCGCGCCCGGCGCGAGGCCCACCGGGCCCGCTCGGCGCTCGCGCACACCGCAGGCCTGTCGCCGGAGGCCTCCGAGCGGCTGGCCCGCACCGCCCGGCAGGCCGGGCTCACCCTCGGCACCGTGGTGCAGGGCGCCTGGGCCCTGCTGCTCTCCCGGTACAGCGGCGAGCCGGACGTGCTGTTCGGGACGACCGTCTCCGGACGCCCCGACGAACTGCCCGGTGTCGAGTCGATGATCGGCATGTTCATCAACACCCTGCCCACCAGGGTCCTGGTCGACGGCGGCCGCACCGCCGCCGACTGGCTGCGCGAGCTCCAGGAGGCCCAGGCCGAGGCCCGGCGCCACGCCGCCGTGTCCCTCGCCGAACTCACCGCCTTCAGTGGCGTGCCGTCCGGCGGGACGCTGTTCGACAGCATCGTCGCCTTCGAGAACTACCCCTTCGACGACGCCCGCACGGCCGGCAGCGGGGTGCGCCTGGTGGAGGTCACCTCCCGGGACGCCACCAACTACCCGCTCGTCCTGCGCGCCTACCAGGGCGGGCACTTCGGCTTCGACCTCGCCTACGACCCGGAGCTGTTCGACGCCGCGACGGTCCGCACCCTCGCCGACCGGCTCTGCCTGCTGCTCACCGAACTGGCAGCCGGACTGGACCGGCCGCTGCGCGCCCTGGAGTGGACGACCGCGCAGGAGCGGCGGCAACTGACCGACTGGGACGGCACCGCGCACGGCCGCCCCGACCGGACCCTGGTCGACCTCTTCGAGGCGCAGGCCGCCCGCACCCCGCACGCCGAGGCCGTCACCTGCGGCGACGAGCACCTCGACTACGCCGCCCTGGACGCGCGGGCCGGCCGCCTCGCCCACCGGCTGGCCGAACTCGGCGCCGGGCCCGAGCGGTTCGTGGCCCTCGCGCTGCCCCGTACGGCCGACCTGGTCGTGGCCGTCCTCGCCGTCCTCAAGACGGGCGCGGCCTACCTGCCGCTCGACCCGGGCCTGCCCGCCGAGCGCCGCGCCCAACTGCTGGGCGACGCCGCCCCGGTGGCCCTGGTGACCCACGGACCCGGCGGGCCGCCCGAGAGCTTCGAGCACGGGGTGCCCGTCCTCTCCCTCGCCGACCCGCAACTGCGCGCCGACCTGGCCCGGGGCCCGGCCGCCCCGCTCGCCGCCCGGCACCGCCCGCTGCCCGACAGCCCCGCCTACGCCATCTTCACCTCCGGCTCCACCGGCCGCCCCAAGGGCGTCGTGGTGCCGCACGCCAACGTGGTGCGGCTGTTCGAGCAGACCAGCGGCGTGTTCGGCTTCGGCGCCGAGGACGTCTGGACGCTGTTCCACTCCTACACCTTCGACTTCTCGGTCTGGGAGCTGTGGGGCCCGCTGCTGCACGGCGGCCGGCTCGTCGTCGTGCCCGAGGACACCGCCCGCTCCCCGGAGGACTTCCTGCGGCTGCTCGTGGACGAAGGCGTCACCGTCCTCAACCAGACCCCGTCCGCCTTCCACCCGCTGGCCCGCGCCGACGCCGAACACCCCGAGCTCTCCCGCCGGCTGGCGCTGCGCACGGTGGTCTTCGGCGGCGAGGCCCTGGACGCCGGCCGCCTCGCCGACTGGTACGACCGCCACCCGCAGGACGCGCCGCGCCTGGTGAACATGTACGGCATCACCGAGACGACCGTGCACGTCACCCACGCCCCGCTGGAGCGCGCGACCGCCGCCGCCGGCGGCCCCGCACCGATCGGCACCGGCCTCCCGGACCTGCGGCTGTACGTCCTCGACGCCGACCTGGCCCCGGTGCCCCCGGGCGCCGTGGGCGAGCTGTACGTGGCGGGGGAGGGCCTGGCCCGCGGCTACCTCAACCGGCCCGGCCTGACCGCCACCCGCTTCCTCGCCGACCCCTTCGGCGCCCCGGGCACCCGGATGTACCGCACCGGCGACCGGGCCGGCCGACAGGCCGACGGCACCCTGCGCTACCTGGGCCGCGCCGACCAGCAGGTCAAGATCCGCGGCTACCGGATCGAACCCGGCGAGATCGAGGCCGCCCTCCAGACCCACCCGGGCGTGGGCGCCGCCACCGTGGGCGTGTACCAGGACGCCTCCGGCACCCGCCGGCTGGTCGCCCACGTCGTCGCCGGTCCGGGCGCGGCCCACCCCCCGGCCGCCGCCGACCTGCGCGCCCACCTCGAACGGCTGCTGCCCGCCTACCTGGTGCCCGCCGCGTACGTCCCGCTGGCGGCCCTGCCGCTCACCCCCAACGGCAAGCTCGACCGGCGCGCGCTGCCCGTGCCCGGCCCGGCGGGCTTCGCCGCCGGCCGGCAGCGCACCGCGCCCCGCACCCGTGCCGAGCGGCTGGTCGCCGCGGCCTGGACGGAGGTCCTGGACACCGGGGAGATCGGCGCCGAGGACGACTTCTTCGCCCTGGGCGGCGACTCCATCCTCGCCGTCCGGGTCACCGCCCGGCTGCGCGCGGCCTTCGGGTCGGCGGAGCTCTCGCCCCGGCTGCTGTTCACCCACCCGGTGCTGGCGGACCTGGCCGAGGCCCTCGGCTCGCCCGGCTCCCTCGGCTCCCTCGGCTCGCTCGGCGAGCCGGGCGGGGCGTCCCCTGGACGAACCGTCATCCCGGCCGCGGACCCGGCGGCCGAGCCGCCGCTGTCGTACGCCCAGCAGCGGCTCTGGTTCCTCGACCGGTTCGAGCCGGGCAGCACCGAGTACACCTCGCTGTCCGTGCTGCGCCTGCGCGGAGCGCTCGACCGGGCCGCGCTGGGCACCGCCCTGGACGCCCTGGTCGCCCGGCACGAGGCGCTGCGGACCACCTTCGCCGAGCGGGACGGCCGCGCCCGGCAGGTGGTGCGCCCGCCGCAGCCGGTCGAGCTGCCGTGCGAGGACCTCGCCGGGGCGCTCCCGGCGGCCCTGGACGCGCTGCTGGAGCGGATCGCCGCCACCCCGTTCGACCTGGCCGCCGGGCCCCTGCTGCGGGCCCGGCTGGTCCGGACGGCCGCGGACGAGCACGTGCTCGCGCTGGCCGTGCACCACATCGCCACCGACGGCTGGTCGATGGGCGTCCTGGGCCGTGACCTGGGCGAGCTGTACGCGGCGGCCCGCGAGGGGCGCCCGCCACGGCTGCCCGCGCTGCCCGTGCGCTACACCGACTACGCGTCCTGGCAGCGCGCGCGCACCGACCTCGCCGAGGCGGACCTCGCCCACTGGCGCCGGGCCCTGGACGGCCTGACCCCGCTGGAGCTGCCCACCGACCGGCCGCGCCCGGCCGTGCGCACCCGGGACGGCGCGCTGGTCGCCTTCACCCTGCCCGCCGGGCTGACCGCGCGGCTGCGCGAACGGGGCCGGGAGGTCGACGGCACCCTCTACACCACCCTCCTGGCGGCCTGCCAGGTCCTGCTCGCCCGCTGGTCCGGGCAGCAGGACATCGCGGTCGGCACCGTCACCTCGGGCCGCGAGCAGGGCGAACTCCACGACGTGGTCGGCATGTTCGTCAACACCCTGGTGCTGCGCGGCGCCGTCCGGCCGGAGCTGTCGTTCCGCGAACTGCTGGCCGCCGCCCACGGCACCGTCCTGGAGGCGCTCGCCCACCAGGAGGTGCCCTTCGAACGGCTGGTGGACGCCCTCCAGCCGGAGCGCGACACCAGCCGCACCCCGCTCTTCCAGGTCATGGTGGCCCTGCACAACCTCGGCGCCGAGGTGCCGGACCTGCCGGGCCTGACGGTGGAGCCGGTCACCCCGCCCGTCCACGGCGCCACCTTCGACCTCTCCTTCGACTTCGTCGAGCGCGACGGCGGCCTGACCGGCTACCTGGAGTACAACACCGGGCTGTTCGACGCGCGGACCGCCGAGCAGCTGGCCGGCCGGCTGGGCACCCTGCTGGAGGCCGTGGCCGAGGCGCCGGAGACGGCCGTCGGGGCGCTGCCGCTGATGACGGCCGACGAACGCCGCCGGGTGCTGCGGCAGGGGCGGGGCGCGCCGCTGCCCGCGCCGGACACCACCTTCCCCGCCCTGTTCGAGGCGCAGGCCGCCCGCACCCCGGACGCCACCGCCCTGGTCGCCGGGGACGCCACCCTCGACTTCGCCGCCCTCAACGCGCGGGCCAACCGGCTCGCCCGCCACCTCGCCGCCCTCGGCGCCGGCCCGGAACAGGTGGTCGCGGTCCGGCTGCCGCGCACCTCGGACCTGCTGGTGGCGCTGTTCGCGGTGCTCAAGGCGGGCGCAGCCCTGCTCTTCGTCGACCCGGACCTGCCCGAGGAGCGGGCCGCCCTCCTCCTCGACGACACCCGGCCCCGGGTGGTGCTGACCGGGCAGGCCCTGCGCGAGGTGCCGTGGGCGGCGCTGCCCGCCCACGACCTGACCGACGCCGAGCGGACCGCCCCCCTGCTGCCGCAGCACGCCGCCTACCTCGTCCACACCTCCGGCTCGACCGGCCGCCCCAAGGGCGTCGTCGTCGAACACCGCCAGCTGGTCAACCTCTGCCGGGACCACCAGGAAGGCCTGGTCGCGCCGCACACCGCCGACGGGACGCGGCTGCGGGCCGCGCTCAGCGCCTCCTTCTCCTTCGACACCAGCTGGGAGGGCCCGCTGCTGCTCGCACTGGGCCAGGAGCTCCACCTGATCGACGAGGACGTCCGGCTGGACCCGCAGGCGTTCTGCGCCCAGGTCGTCGACCGCCGCCTGGACCTGGTCAACGTCACCCCCTCCTTCCTGCGCGAACTCACCGCCGCCGGACTGCTCGCCCCCGGCCCGCACCACCCGCGCCTGCTGCTGGTCGGCGGCGAGGCCGTCCCCGCCGCCACCTGGCGGGAGCTGTGCGCGGCGCACGCGGACCTCGGCGTCACCGCCTACAACATGTACGGGCCCACCGAGTGCACCGTCGACGCCGCCTACGCCCGGTGCGCGGACCACCCCGAGCGCCCCGTCATCGGCCGCCCCGGCCGCAACCTGGGCGCCTACCTGCTCGACGGCGCCCTGCGGCCGGTGCCGCCCGGCATGCCGGGGGAGCTGTACCTGGCGGGGGACCAGGTCGCCCGCGGCTACCTGAACCGGCCCGGACTGACGGCCGCCCGCTTCCTCGCCGACCCCTACGGCCCGCCCGGGGCCCGGATGTACCGCACCGGCGACCTGGCCCGCTGGGACGCGAACGGGCAACTGGAGTTCCGGGGCCGCGCCGACGAACAGGTCAAGGTCCGCGGGTTCCGGATCGAGCCCGGGGAGGTGGAGGCCGCCCTGCTCGCCCACCCGGACGTCGCCGACTGCGCGGTCGCCGCACGCGAGCACGCCGGCCGTACGGTGCTCGTCGGCTACCCGGTGCCCGCCGGCCGCCGCGTGCCGACCGCCGAGGAACTGCGGACCTGGCTGCGGCGGACGCTGCCCGACCACCTGGTGCCCGCCGCGTTCGTCCCGCTGGCCCGAATACCCCGGACCACCGGCGGCAAGACCGACCGGCGCGCGCTGCCCGCGCCGCCCGCCCAGCCCGACCGCACCACCCCGTACGTCGCGCCGCGGCCCGGTGCCGAGGAACGGCTCGCCGCGATCTGGGCCGAGGTGCTGGGCGTGGAGCGCGTCGGCACCCGGGACAACTTCTTCGCGCTCGGCGGCGACTCCATCCTCAGCATCCAGATCGTCTCCCGCGCCCGCGCCGCCGGGCTCGCCCTCACCACCAAGGACGTCTTCCGCCACCAGAACATCGCCGAACTCGCGCTGCGTGCAGGAGATCTGACGGATCATCAAGAAATCGGCGAAGCCGAGCCCGGCGAGGCGCCGCTCACCCCGATCCAGCACTGGTACCTCGACGGCCGCCGCCCCGGCGACGCCCTGCGCTTCACCATGACCCAGCGCCTGGAACTGGCCCCCGGCACCGATCCGGCGGCCCTGCGCCGGGCGGTGCTGGCCCTGGTGGAGCACCACGCGGCCCTGCGCACCCGCTTCCACCGCACCGAGGCCGGCTGGCGCCAGGAGGTGCTTCCCCAGGGGGCGGACGGCGTCTTCACCCGGCACGACGTCAGCCACCCGGACCTCACCGGCCATGACGTGGAGGCGCAGGTCCAGCGCGCCACCGACGAGGCCCAGCGCTCCCTCGACCCCGTCGAGGGCCGGGTGCTGCGCGCCCTGTTCTTCGACCCCGGCCTCCGGCAGCCGGGCCAACTCGTCCTCACCGTCCACCACCTGGCCGTGGACGGCGTCTCCTGGCGCATCCTGCTGGCCGACCTCGAAGCGGCGTACCGCACGGCCCGCGCCGGAGCCCCCGTCGCCCTGCCGCCGACCGGCACGTCCTACGGCCGCTGGGCCACCCGGCTGGAGCGGCACACCCGCGCCGGCGCCCTGGACGGCGACCTCGGCCACTGGACGCGCACCGGCGCGGCCCCGGCCGACCTGCCCGCCGGCCGCCCCGCCCCTGACACTGACGCCCCCAACGCCCCCGTCTCCAACACCCACGCCACCGCCGCCACCGTCCAGGTGAGGCTGGACGAGCGGACCACCGAGGCGCTGCTGCGCCGCGTCCCCGAGGTCTACCGCACCCAGGTCAACGACGTCCTGCTCAGCGCCCTGGGCCGCACCCTGGCCCGCTGGTGCGGCCGGGACACCGTGCTGGTCGGGGTGGAGGGGCACGGCCGCGAGGACCTCTTCGAGGACCTGGACCTCTCCCGGACGGTGGGCTGGTTCACCGCCGAGTTCCCGCTCGCCCTGCGCGTCGACCCCGACGCCGGGTGGCACGACACCCTGCGCTCGGTCAAGGAGCAGCTGCGCGCCGTCCCGCTGCGCGGACTCAGCCACGGCGCGCTGCGCCACCTGCGGCCCGGCGGCCCGCTGACCGGCACGGCGGCGCCGCAGATCGGCTTCAACTACCACGGCCAGTGGGACACCCGCGGCGGCGCCGAAGGCCTGGTCCGCGGCGCGCTGCCCCCGGCCGGTCGCGACACCGACCCCGACGAGCCCCGCCCCTACCTGCTGGACATCACGGGCGCGGTCCAGGACGGCCGCCTCGAACTGGCGTGGACCTACCCCGCCGCCGTCTACGACGAGGCGACCGTCCGCGGGCTCGCCGAGGAGATGGGCGCCGCGCTGCACGAGCTGGCCGCGCACTGCGCCCGCCCGGACGCCGGCGGCCGCACCCCGTCGGACTTCCCGCTCGCCGGCCTCGACCAGGACCGGCTGGACCGGCTCGTCGGCGACGGGCGCGAGACCGACGACGTGCTGCCGCTGACGCCGCTGCAGTCCGGCATGCTCTTCCACGGGCTCGTCGACGCCGACGGCGCCTACGTCGACCGGATCGCGGTGCGCCTGGCCGGCGTCGCCGACCCGCGGGCCTTCGCCGAGGCCTGGCAGCAGGTCGCCGACCGCACCCCGGCACTGCGTTCCGGCGTTCACTGGCGCGGCCTGCCGCACCCCGTCCAGGTGGTCGCGCGGCACGCCGCACTGCCCGTCCGCCACCTCGACTGGCGCGACCTGACGCCCGGGCAGCGCGCCGACCGGACGGAGCGGCTGCTCGCCGAGGAGCGCGCCGCCGGGATGGACCTCGCCACCGCGCCGCTCACCCGGCTGACCCTGGCCGCGCTGCCCGGCGACGAGGTCCTGCTGCTGTGGTCCACCCACCACCTGATCCTGGACGGCTGGAGCACCGGGCAGCTGCTCACCGAGGTGTGCGAGGAGTACGCCGCGCTGACCGGCGGCCCGCAGGCGCCCCGGCCGGTCCGACGGCCGTTCGCCGACTTCCTGGGCTGGCTGCACGACCAGGACGAGGAGGCGGCCGAGGCCCACTGGCGCGGCCTGCTGGCCGGATTCACCGGCCGGACCCCGCTGCCGTACGACCGCCCGCCGACCCGGGCCCACCGCGCCCGCTCCAGCGCCGCCGCCCACCGCGAACTGGACGAGACGCTCTCCCGCCGGCTGCGCGAGAACGCCGCCGCTGCCGGACTGACCGTCAACACCGTGGTGGAGGGCGCCTGGGCGCTGCTGCTGGCCCGCTACAGCGGCGGCGACGACGTGGTCTTCGGCACCACCGCGTCCGGGCGCCCGGCCGAACTGCCCGGCGTCGAGTCGATGATCGGCCTGTTCATCAACACCGTGCCGACCAGGGTCCCGATCCCATCGGGCGGCGTGCTGCCCTGGCTGCGGGAACTCCAGGAACGCCAGAGCGACGGCCGCCGCTTCGACCACCTGGCCCTGCCGCGCGTCCAGGCCCTGAGCGACCTGCCCGCCGGGGAGCCGCTGTTCGACAGCATGGCGGTCTTCGAGAACTACCCCGTCGACGAGTCGGCCGCCGACCGGACCGGGGTGCGGGTGGTCGAGGTGCGCGCCGACGACGCCACCACCTTCCCCTGGTGCCTGCGCGCCCACCTGGCCGAGCGGCTCGGCTTCGACCTGGCCTACGACCCCGCGCTCTTCGACCACCGGACGGCCCACGGCGCGGCCGACCGCCTGGTCCTGCTGCTCACCGCCCTCGCCGACGGCCTCGACGGCGACCTCGCCGAGCTGGACCAGCTCACCCCCGCCGACCGGGAGCAGCTGGCCTCCTGGCACGGCACCGCCCGCCCGGCGGCGCCGCGCAGCCCGCTCCAGGTCTTCGCCGAGCAGGCCAGGCGCACCCCCGGCGCGCCCGCCGTGCGCGACGGCGACCGCGAACTGACCTACCGCCAGCTCGACGACTGGTCCGACCGCCTGGCGGCCCGGCTGCTGGCCGACGGCCTGGCCCCCGAAGGCCGGGTGGCACTGCTGATGGACCGCTCCGCCGAACTCGTCGTCGCCCAGCTGGCCGTCCTCAAGGCGGGCGGCGCCTACCTGCCCGTCGACCTCCGGTCCCCCGAGGAGCGCCGCCGCGCGCTGCTCGACCAGGTCGGCGCCGCCCTGCGGCTCACCGCCGAGCAGGTAGCCGCCGAGCAGGTCGCCGCCGCGCGCACCGGCGCGGCCGGGCCGGTGGCGGCGGCCCTGCCGCCCGCCGACCCCGACCGGCTGGCGTACGTGATGTTCACCTCGGGCTCCACCGGGGTGCCCAAGGCGGTGGCGGTACGGCACCGCGACGTGGCCTCGCTCGCCACCGACAGCCGCTTCGCCGACGGCCGCTGCGCCCGGGTGCTGCTGCACTCGCCGGTCGCCTTCGACGCCGCCACCTTCGAGGTCTGGGCGCCGCTGCTGGGCGGCGGCTGCGTGCTCGTCGCCCCCGCCGGGCCGGTGGACGCCGCCCTGCTGCGGCGGCTCGCCGGACCGGACGGGCCGACGGCGCTGTGGCTCACCGCCGGGCTCTTCCGGCTGCTCGCCCAGGACGCGCCGGACTGCTTCGCGGGCCTGCGCACGCTGTGGACCGGCGGGGACGTGGTGCCCGCCGCCGCGGTGCGCCGCGTCCTGGCGGCCTGCCCCGGGCTGACCGTGGTGGACGGCTACGGGCCCACCGAGACCACGACCTTCGCCACCGCCCACGCCGTCGCGGAGGCGGCGGCGGTGCCCGACACCCTGCCGATCGGCCACCCCCTGGACGACCGCCGCGTGCACGTCCTCGACCGGCTCCTGCGGCCCGTCCCGCCGGGCTGCGCGGGCGAGCTGTACGTGGCCGGCGAGGGCGTGGCCCGCGGCTACCTGGGCCGGCCCGGCGAGACCGCGGCCCGCTTCCTCGCCGACCCCTCCGGACCGCCCGGCGCCCGGATGTACCGCACCGGCGACCTGGCCAGGCGGCGCCCGGACGGCACCGTCGAGTTCCTGGGCCGCGCGGACGACCAGGTGAAGATCCGCGGCTTCCGGGTCGAACCCGGCGAGGTGGAGGCCGCGCTCGCCCGCCACCCCCAGGTCACCGACGTCGCCGTGGTCACCCGCGAGGACCGGCCCGGCGCCCGGCGCCTGGTGGCCTACCTGGTCGGCCCGGCGGGCGACGAACCCGAGGAACTGCGGGCCTTCGCCGCCCGCGCGCTGCCCGACTACCTCGTCCCCGCCGCCTTCGTCCCGCTCGCCGCCCTCCCGCTGAGCCGCAACGGCAAGGTCGACCGGGCGGCCCTCCCGGCGCCGGACGAGGAGCACGGGAGCGGACACCGCGCGCGGGTCGAGCCGCGCAGCGAGGCCGAACGCCGCACCGCCGAGGTCTTCGGCGACGTCCTGGGCATCCGGCCGCCCGGCGTGGAGGACGGCTTCTTCGAGCTGGGCGGCGACTCCATCCTCAGCATCCGGCTCGCCGCCCGCCTGGCCGAGGCCTTCGGCGCCGACCTCACCCCCCGCGCCGTCTTCGACCACCCCACCCCGGCCGGCCTGGCCCGCCTGCTTACCGAGGAGCAGGGCCGCCCGGGCGGCCAGGGGCGCCCGCCCGTCCTCCCGGTCGCCCGCGACGGCGCCGCGCCGATGTCGTACGCCCAGCAACGCCTGTGGTTCCTGGAGGAGTTCGCGCCCGGCGGCGCCGAGTACGTCACCGCGCTCGCGCTGCGCCTGCGCGGCGCCCTGGACACCGACGCCCTCGGCGCCGCTCTGTGCGCCCTCGCGGCCCGGCACGAGTCGCTGCGCACCACCTTCGACAGCGTCGACGGCCACGGCGTCCAGCTCGTCCACCCGCCGCAGGCCGTGCCGCTGCCGCTGCACGACCTGTCCGGCCTGCCGTCGCAGCCGCGGGCGGAGGCCCTGCGCGGCCTGCTCGCCGCCGAGCGGGCCCGCCCCTTCGACCTGCGCCGCGGACCGCTGCTGCGCACCGCCCTGGTGCGGCTGGCCGAGGGCGACCACGTGCTGGCCCTGACCCTGCACCACATCGTCACCGACGGCTGGTCGACCGCCGTCCTGCTCACCGATCTGGCCCACCTCTACCGCGTCGAACTCGGCTCCGGGGAAAGCCGGTTGGCGCCGCTGCCGGTGCAGTACGCCGACTACGCGCAGTGGCAGCGCACGGTCGGCGCCGCCGGATCCGACCAACTCGCCTACTGGAAGCAGCAGTTGGCCGACGTCTCGACGCTGCGCCTGCCCACCGACCGGCCCCGGCCCGCCGTGCGCACCACCAACGGGGCCACCGCCCGCCTGGAGCTGCCCGCCGACACGGCCCGCCGACTGGCCCGGGTCGGCCGGGAGCGCGGCGCCACCCTGTTCACCACCCTGGTCGCCGCCGCGCAGGCCTACCTCGCCCGGCTCGGCGGCGACCAGGACATCGCCGTCGGCACCGTCACCTCAGGCCGCGAGCAGGCGGAGACCCAGCGGCTCGTCGGCTTCTTCGTCAACACCCTGGTGCTGCGCTCGCGGGTGGAACCCGGGCAGCCCTTCGGCGACTTCCTCGGCGCTGTCCGGCAGACCGTCCGGGACGCCTTCGCCCACCAGGACGTGCCGTTCGAGCGCGTGGTCGACGAGGTGCAGCCGGTGCGCGACACCAGCCGCAGCCCGCTCTTCCAGGCCCTGGTCGTCCTCCAGAACACCCCGGCCGCCGACCTCGACCTCCCGGGCCTGCACGTGACCGACGTCGAGACCGACACCACGCAGGCGGCCTTCGACCTCGCGCTGGAGTTCGCGGAGGCCGACTCCGGTGCGCTGCACGGCCTGATCACCTACAACACCGGCCTGTTCGACCCGGCCACGGCCGAGCGGATGGCCGGCCAGCTCGCCACCCTGCTGACCGCCGTCGCCGAGGACCCGGATCGCGCCATCGGCGCGCTGCCGCTGGCCGGCGGCGACCAGCTGGCCGCCGAACTCGACCGGGCGCGCGGCACCTTCCGGCCCGTCCCCGAGGCGACCCTGGCCGAACTCTTCGAGCGCCAGGCCGCCCGCAACCCCGACGCGGTGGCGCTGCTCGACGGCGGCCGCGAGCTGAGCTACGCCGAGGTGGACCGGGCGGCCAACCGGCTGGCCCACCGGCTCATCCGGCGCGGCGTGGGGCCGGAGCGGCTGGTCGCCCTCGCCCTGCCCCGCTCGGCGGCGGCGGTGGTGGCCCAGCTCGCCGTGGCCAAGGCCGGCGGCGCCTTCCTCCCGGTGGACCCGGACTACCCGGCGCCCAGGCGGGAGTTCATGGTGCGCGACGCGGGCGCCCACCTGGTGCTCGACGACCCGGCCGAGGTGTGGTCCGCCGACGGGCCGCAGACCCCGCCCACCGGCGCCGACCGCGACACCGGTGCCGACCGCGACACCGGTGCCGACCGCGCCACCGCGCCGACCGACGCCGACCGCGCCGCCGTGCTCACCCCCGGACACCCGGCCTACGTCATCTACACCTCCGGATCGACCGGCACGCCCAAGGGCGTCCTGGTGACCCACGCCGGACTCGCCGCCTTCGCGGCGGCCGCCGCCGAGCAGTACGCCGCCGGCCCCGGGGCCAGGGTGCTCCAGTTCGCCTCGCCCAGCTTCGACGCCTCCGTCCTGGAGCTGTGCGTCTCCCTGCTCAGCGGGGCCACCCTGGTCACGGGGGAGGAAGGGCCGCTCGTCGGCGAGCGCTTGGCCGAGGTCCTGGCCGAACGGCGCATCACCCACGCCCTGATCCCCCCGGCGGCCCTGGCCACCGTGGACCCGGAGACGGCCGCGACCCTGCCCGCCCTGCGCACCCTGGTCGTCGGGGCGGAGGCCTGCCCGGCCGACCTGGTCGACACCTGGGCCCCCGGCCGCCGGATGATCAACGCCTACGGCCCCACCGAGGCCACCGTGGTCGCCACCTGGACGGGCCCGCTGTCGCCCGGCACCGGCGCACCCGCGATCGGCCGCCCCGGCGGCGCCGCCCGCAGCTACGTCCTGGACGCCGCCCTGCGGCCGGTGCCGCCCGGTGTGACCGGAGAGCTCTGGCTGGCCGGCCCCGGCCTCGCCCGCGGCTACCTCGGCCGCCCGGGGCTGACGGCCGGGCGGTTCCTCGCCGACCCCTTCGGCGCGCCGGGCGAGCGGATGTACCGCACCGGCGACCTCGCCCACCGGGACGCCGACGGCGAACTGCGCTTCGCCGGCCGCGTCGACGACCAGGTCAAGCTGCGCGGCTTCCGGATCGAACCGGGCGAGATCGAGAGCGCGCTGCGCCGCAGCCCGCTGGTGCGCGACGCCGTCGTCACCGTGCGCGCCGACGCCCCCGGGAGCGGCGCGGGCTCCGGAGCCGGCCGGCTGGTCGCCTACGTCGTCCCGGCGGTCGGTGCCGTACCGGAGGACGACGGCGAGGGCGGGGCCACTGCGGGCCTGCCCGCCGCCGAACTGCGCGCCCACCTGGCCGGGTTGCTGCCACCGCACCTCGTCCCGTCGGTGTTCGTCCCGCTGGAACGGCTGCCGCTCACCCCCAACGGCAAGCTCGACCGCCGGGCCCTGCCCGAACCGGGGCCCGCGCAGGCCGCGGCCGGTCCGCGCCGGGAGCCGGGCACCGACACCGAACGCCGGATCGCCCGGATCTGGGCCGACGTCCTGGGCATCGAGGAGGTCGGCGCCGACGACAACTTCTTCCTGCTCGGCGGCGACTCCATCCTCAGCATGCAGGTGGTGTCCAGGCTGCGCCGGGACGGCCTGTACCTCGCCACCCGGGAGCTGTTCACCCACCAGACGGTGGCCGAACTGGCCACCGTGGTGCGCACCGCCCCCGACCGCGAGGACGACGGCCCGGTCACCGGGGACGTGCCGCTCACCCCCATCCAGGAGTGGTTCCTGACCACCCCGCGCGCCGCCCACCACCACTTCAACCAGTCGACCCTGCTCGAACTCGGCGCCGACCCCGATCCGCGGGCACTGCGGGCAGGGCTGGACGCCCTGCTCGAACACCACGACGCCCTGCGCCTGCGCTTCACCCACGACGAGACGGGCTGGCACCAGTTCAACCCGCCGCCCGCCCCCGCCGAGGACGTCCTCGTCCGGTACGACCTGACCGGGCAGAGCGCCGAGGCCGCCGACGCGGCCATGGCCAAGGCGGCCGACGAACTGCACGGCGGCTTCGACCTGGCCCGGGGCCCGCTGCTGCGGGCGGCCCTGTTCACCGGCGCCCCGGACCGCCCGGCGCTCCTGCTGCTGGTCGCCCACCACCTGGTCGTCGACGCCGTCTCCTGGCGCCTGCTGCGCGACGACCTGGAGAGCGCCTACCGGCAGGCCGCCCTGGGCACGCAGATCACGCTGGGGGAGCGCGGCACCTCCTACCGGGACTGGGCGCTCCGGCTCGCCGCCCATGTCGCCGACGGCGGCCTGGACCACGAACTGCCCTACTGGGACGAGGCGGTGAGCGCCGCCGAGGCCCTGCCCGGCCGACCCGCCGAGCCCGGTGCCGCTGACCCCGGTGCCGCCGAGACCGCGACGGTCACCGTCGAACTGGACGAGGAGGACACCGAGGCACTGCTGCGCGCGGCCCCGGCGGCCTACCGCACCCGCGTCAACGACGTGCTGCTGACCGCCCTCGCCCTGGCACTGGCCCGCTGGACCGGCCATGAGCGGATCCGGCTGGACCTGGAGGGGCACGGCCGGGAGGACGTCGTGGAGGGCGTGGACCTGTCCCGCACGGTCGGCTGGTTCACCACCATGCACCCGGTCACCTTCCACGTCCCCGACCCCGAGGACCTCGGCCCGGACCGCGACTGGCGCGCCCTGGTGAAGTCGATCCGCCGCCAGCTGCGCGCCGTGCCGGGCAACGGGCTGGGCTTCGGCGCCCTGCGCACCTTCGGTCCGCCCGAGGTCCGCGAGCGCCTCGCCGCCGGCGCGCACGGCCAGGTGGTCTTCAACTACCTCGGCCAGTGGGACGCGCGGCCCGAGACCGCCGGCGACGGCCTGGTCCGCGCCGAGCACGGCTCCTTCGGGCAGGACCACGACCCCCGCGACGGCGGCTCGCACCCGGTGGAGGTGGTGGGCGCGGCGCAGCACGGGCGCCTCGCCTTCACCTGGCACCACCGCCCCGCCCTCCACGACACGGCGACCGTGCGCCGGGCGGCCGAGGAGTTCGCCGTGGCGCTGCGGCACATCGCCCGGCACGCCCGGGGAGGACGGTGACGGCCGCCCACCCGCCGCTGAAAAGACCACCGCCGCAAGACCACCGCCGCAAGACCACCGCTGGAAACCCGACAACGACGAAGGAGCACGACATGGACGAGAACACCCGCTACCAGGTGCTGCGCAACGACGAGGAGCAGTACTCCCTCTGGCCGGTCGACCTCGACGTGCCCGCCGGCTGGCAGCCCGTCGGCCAGGAGGGCACCGAGGCGGAGTGCACCGCCTACGTCGACGAGGTGTGGACCGACATGCGGCCGCGGAGCCTGCGCGAGCGCATGGAGAACGCCGGATCCTGACCGGCCGCAGTACTTCCGTCCCACGACAACCCCGAGGAGCTGACCGTGACCCCTTCGCTGCGCACCGAACACCTGGAGTTCATCCCCTACCGGGCCGAGGACGAGGACGCCTTCGTCTCCCTCCTCGGCAACGCTGACGTGTGCAGCTGGATGGGCCAGGACCTGGTGCCCGAGCCGCAGATCCGCGCGCTGTTCCGCGCGATCCTGACCGACGTGTACCCGCAGCAGCTCTTCGACGTGTGGGGTCTGTGGCTGGACGGGAGGTACGCGGGCCACGCCGAGGTGAAGAAGACCGGGAACGTCGACGGCCACGAGCTGGTCACCGCCCTCGCCCCGGAGTTCTGGGGCCGGGGCCTGGGCACCGAGGTGGTCCGCGGCCTGATCCGGTACGCCGCCGACGAGTTGGGCCTCAAGGAGGTCTACGGCATGGTGGGTGCGGAGAACGCCCCGAGCCTGGCGATGTCCCGACGGCTGGGCTTCCGGCACCTGCGCGACGTCGTCGGGGACGACGGCTCGGTGACGAAGGTGGTGGCGCTCTCGACGACCGGCCAGGCCTGACCGGGCCCGGCCGGGTATGACCGCGGCCCAGCAGCAGGGCGAGGACGTCGGCCTGGCAG
>NZ_JBHXML010000069.1:0-60334 GCF_042720345.1 Kitasatospora sp. NPDC058478
CGGCCGGGGTGTGGGTGCCCCGGCCGGGCGGCGTGGAATTCCGACCGGCTCCGGTCGGTCGGTGCCCGGGCCTGGGCGCGGGCCCGGATATCGCGCGCCCGGCCGGAATGGTTGAGACTCGCCCGGACAGGGCCTAGCGCTGCGCGACGTCCACGTTCTCCAGGACGCCGACCGCGTCCGGGACCAGAATCGCGGCGGAGTAATAGGCGCTGACCAGGTAGGAAATGACGGCCTTGTCGTCGATTCCCATGAACCGCACCGAAAGGCTCGGCTGGTACTCGTCCGGAATTCCGGTCTGGTGCAGGCCCACGACGCCCTGGTTGTCCTCGCCGACGCGCATCGCCATGATCGAGCTGGTGTGCCCGCCGATGACCGGGATCTTGTTGCACGGGAAGACCGGCACCCCGCGCCAGGCCGTGACGTGCTTGCCCTCGACCTCGACCGTGCCGGGGACGAGGCCGCGCTTGTTGCACTCGCGGCCGAAGGCGGCGATGGCCTTGGGGTGGGCGAGGAACATCTTGGTGCCGCGGCGGCGGCTGAGCAGCTCGTCCATGTCGTCGGGGGTGGGCGGGCCGGAGTGGGTCTGGATCCGCTGGTCGTACGCGGCGTTCTCCAGCAGGCCGAACTCGGGGTTGTTGACGAGCTCGTGCTCCTGGCGCTCGCGCAGCGCCTCGATGGTCAGCCGGAGCTGGTGCTCGGTCTGGTTCATCGGCTGGTTGTAGAGGTCGGCGACGCGGGAGTGCACCTTGAGGATGGTCTGCGCGACGCTCAGCTCGTACTCGCGGGGCTTGAGCTCGTAGTCCACGAAGGCGCCGGGCAGCTCGCACTCGCCCCGGTGCCCGGCGGAGAGGTCGATCGCGGCCTCGCCGTGCTTGTTCTGCGCCTGCTGGAAGCCGTTCAGGTACTCGATGACCTGCAGCTGCAGGGCCTCGGAGCGGTCGTGGAGCTCCTGGAAGGCGGGCCAGGAGAGCGCCATCACGGTGCCGGAGGTGGCGGCCCGGACGGTGTACGGCCAGGTGCCCTCCTCCTGCTGGAGGGCCTCGTCGCCGAGGTGGTCGCCGTCGGCGAGGGTGCCGACCACCGTCTCCTCGCCGTACTTGCCGGTGCCGAGCCGTTCGAGCTTGCCGTGCGCGATGAGGAAGACCTCGTTGATCGCCACGCCGGCGGAGACCAGTACGTCGCCGGCGGCGAACTCCCGCTGCACGAAGCGCCCGGCCAGCTCCGTCAGGACGGCCTCGTCCTGGAAGCCGTGCAGCACCGGCACCTCGGCCAGCGTCGGCGGGACGATCCGCACCTCGGAGCCGGTCTTGACGAAGCTCACCCGACCGCGGCCGACCGAGTGGCGCAGGCGGCGGTTGACCCGGTAGGTACCGCCGGACACCTGCACCCAGGGCAGCGTCTTGAGCAGCCAGCGCGGGCTGATGCCCTGCATCTGCGGCGCGGACTTGGTGGTCGTGGCGAGGTTCCGCGCACCCGCCGTGCTCAGACTCTGCTGCTGCCGGATCTCCGGTTGCGCGCTGGGCGCGGGAACACCGGCATTGGTTTCGGTCGACATAGGGGGAGCCCTTCGCATGCCCGATGAAGTGTCGCCTTGCACATTCATGTTGCAGCTTCATGGTGGGCCCATTCGGGTGCATGCCGCAATCACTCATTCGAGTGGTTCGGGATAACCGAACAAATAGTACGACTGGATCACCCGATCGATATCTGTTCGACTGATTATTCGAACTTATCGGGAATATCGCCTCCCATCTTCCCCCATCGACACCCCCTCCGTCGCCACCCCTTGACACCCGCACGCCCGGCACCCCTCCCGTCCGGGCCCGGGGAGCCGGCCGCTAAGGTGCCACCTCACAGGGCCGCCAGGCCAGTTGACGAGCACGGCCGACCACGAGCCCTGACCCTTCGTCACCCCATGCCCTGGGAGGCAGTCTTGACAGCCCCCGTCCGTGTCTGGCTCAACCGCACCTACGCCGAGAACGTCTTCTTCATCGAACAACTCCGCACCGCCCCTCGCCCGGTGACGGTCCACGCGACCCACGCCGACCCCGACTCCCCGGTGCTCGCCGCCGCCGACCACGGCACCCTGGAACCCGCCGACCTGCCCGCCGACGCCTACGTCGGCTACGCGCTCGACTACTGCGCCCGGCACTCCATAACCGTCTTCCTCCCGCAGCTGCACCAGCTCGCCATCGCCCTCGCCCGGCCGGAGTTCGAGGCGATCGGCACCACCCTGCTCTGCCCGCCGGCCACCGCCATCGCCACCTACACCAGCAAGGCCGACGGCTACCGGGCGATCGCCGCCGCCGGACTGCCCACCCCGCCCTGGTGGCGGGTGCGCACCGCCGACGAACTGCTCGACGCCGTCGGCCGGATCGAGGCCGCCGGGCACACCGCCTGCCTCAAACCCACCACCGGCGCGGGCGGCACGGGCTTCCGGGTGCTCACCCGGGAGCCGTACGGGCCACGGCGGCTTCACGGCTGGGACCACCGGGTCCAGGTCGAGCAGGTGGCCGCCGCCCTGTCCGCCGGACCGGGCGCGGGGGACGAGGGGGACGAGCCCGTCGACCTGCTGGTGATGCCCTACCTGGACGGGCCGGAGGTCTCGGTGGACTGCCTCGCCGACCGGGCCGGCCACCCACTCACCGTGGTAGGCCGCACCAAGGAGGGCCGCCGCCGCGGCTTCACCGCCGACCCGCGGTACCTGGAGCCGGTCCGGCGCCTGGTCGGGGCGAGCCGGATGGCGTACCTGTCCAACATCCAGTTCCGCGAACTGGCCGGGCGACCGGTGGCGATCGACGTCAACACCCGGCCCGCCGCCGGGCTCCACCAGCTGCGGCTGTGCGGCCTCAACCTGCCCTGGGACGCCGTCCGGCTGGCGCTCGGCGAACGGCCGGAACCCACCGGGGTGGATCCGGACGTGCACGGCGTCGAGTACACGCTGGTCTCCGGCATCCAGCCGGTGCGGCCGCGCCGGGCGCCGGCCCCGGTCTCCCTCGTCCGGCAGCGGTAGCCCGGACGCGACGGCGGGCGGCTCGTACGTGGCTCATGCGAGGCTCACACGTGGCTCTTGCGGGGCTCTTGCGGGGCTCGGTGCGACCGCGCCGACGGCAACCCCGGTGCTACAGCGGGCCGTTCCAGTCGAGCGTCGGCTCCAGCACGCCCTCCAGGGTGAGCAGCCAGCGCTTCACGTCGATCCCCACCCGGCCGCCGCCGAAGCCGCCGATCCCGTCCGCCGCCACCACCCGGTGGCAGGGCACCAGCAGGGCGACGGGATTGGCGGCCATCATCTGGCCGACCGTCCGCGCCGCCAGGCCGGGCTCGGCCACGTCCTCGAACACCCCGCTGAGGGAGGCCAGTTCGCCGTAAGTGATGGTCCGGCCGTACGGCACCTCCTGCCAGAGCGTGCGCAGCACGGTGCGGTGCGGGCCGGAGCTCAGGCTCCAGTCGATCGGCAGGCCCAACTCACGGCTGCGGCCCGCCAGATAGGCGCCGATCCGGTCCCGGACGGCGGCGGTCTTCGACGCGTCGGTGCACGGCGGCAGTTCGCCGTCCCGCCCGCCGTACCCGGCCGCCGCCACGCCCAGCGGCGTCACGGCGATGTGCATCGGGCCGCTGGGCAGCGGCGTCTCCACGGTCAGCCAGGACATCGACCAGGACTGCGGCACGCTCGGGCCCCCACCCTCCGCCGGACCGGCCGCCGGCCACTCCGGCGCCCGCGGGGCGCACGACCTCCGCCCGCCCCGCACGCCATCGTACGGCGGGCGGGGCGGCGCGCCTGCGGCGTCGGCGGGCACCGGGGCCGTCGGCTGCGGCGGGCAGCGGGGCCGTCAGCGCCGCCCCTTCAGCTCGGCCGCGAGCGCCCGGGACCAGTGCGACAGCTCGGCGCGGTCCGGCGCCCGGCCCTCGCACAGCAGGGTGAGCTGCGCGTCGTTGATCCGGTTCGGCCCCGGGATCTCCAGCAGGTACGCCAGCTCCGCCAGTACGGTGGCGAGCCGCTCGGCGTCCGTGCGGTCCAGGGTGGCCGCGGACTCGTGGTGGCTGATGGTGAGCGAACCGGGCATGGTCAAACCTCCTCCGTCCACCCCCGCTCCCTCCACGGTACGACCGGTCCGGCCGCGGCGCCCGCCGCGGGCGGCGGGGGTGCGGCGGCCGGACCTGGTCGCGCTCCGGGGCCGGCCGGGTACGGTGCGCGGTGGGCCGCACCGGGGGCCGGGGGTGCGCCCCGGAGCCGTTCGGGGGCGGGTGGTCGACAGATCCTGGAAAGGTCGGACCAGCACGGGTCAGGGCGCGCTTTCCCGGTCGCCGTGGCGCCCGTCCTCGCCGTGCCGGCTCCCTTCCCAGCGGCGGTTCCGAACCGCCGGCACCGCCAACACCACCGTACCGGCCACGAGTTGCCAGACCGCACCGAGCAGCAGCACCTTGTCCACGCCGATCCGGTCCGCCGCCGGTCCGGCCGCCGCCAGCCCGAGCGGCCCCAGCACGAACGCGCCGAGCGCCCCGAAGGAGTTGACCCGGCCGAGCACCTCCGGCGGCACCCAGCTCTGCATCGTCGTGCTGACCAGCGTCCCGCTGACCGCCGAGCCGACCCCCGCCACCAGCGCGCCCGCCACCACCCACGGCAGCGGCGCACCGGCCGCGAGCGCGGCGGAGGGCAGCGCCCAGGCCAGCGTGGCCACGGTGGCCACCGCGAGCGGCCGCTCGGGCCGGCGCCCGAGCATCACCAGCCCGCCCAGCACCGCGCCGACGCCGTACACCCCCATCACCAGGCCCCAGGCCCGGGCGCCGCCGAGGTCCCGCTGCGCGGTGAGCGGGCCGAGCACCAGGAACGGCGCCCAGACCAGCAGGTTGAACAGGCCCATCTGGACGGTGGTGATCCAGAACCACGGCCGGGAGGCGAACTCCGACCAGCCGGCCCGCAGTTCGGCGAGCATCGGTTGCTCGCCGCCGGCCGCGTTCGCCGCGCGGTCGGGCAGCCGGAGCCTGGCCAGGGCGAACGCGCCGACGCCGTACGTCACCGCGTCGGCCAGCAGGACCACCGCCGGTCCCTGCGTCGCCGTCACCAGGCCGGCCGTCGCGGGCCCGGCCACCGTGGCCACCGAACGGGCCAGCCCCAGCAGGGTGTTCGCGTCGGCCAGGAGCTCCTTCCGGCGCACCAGGCCGGGCACGATCGCTCCGAGGGCCGGCAGGAACAGCCCCTCCCCGATCCCCCACACCGCCACCAGCGCGACCATCGCCCAGACCGGCGCCCGCCCGGCCGTCAGCAGCGCGGCGAACACCGCCTGGACGAGCCCGCGCAGGACGTCCGAACCCAGCATCACCCGGCGGCTGCCGAACCGGTCCGCGATCACCCCGCCGGCCAGCAGCACCAGCACCACCGGCAGGATCCGGGCCGCCATCACCCACCCCAGGTCGGTTCCGCCGCCGCCGCCGTCGAGCACCGCGAAGGCCACCGCCACCGGCGCCATCGAGGAGCCGAGGAGAGAGGTCGAGTAGCCGACGAAGAACCACGCGAAATCGCGCTCGCCCAGCACGGCGAGCCGGTCTCCCAGCCGCCGGCGGCGGGCCGGGATCCGTTCCGCATCCACTGCCATGGGCGGCAGTCTGCCCCCGGACGGGAACGGCGTTCAAGGGTTTCCGGGGAAAAGTTGAGTCTTTTGGCCTCAATATTTCGCGCCCCGCCGACCGCCGCAGTAAACGGCCTCGGAAACGGCTGTTCACCTGCGATTTACTGCGCTTCATGGGTAGCCTTCAGGAGTCCGGACCGATTTGATTTACTGCGGAAGAAGCCCCGACATGGCAGAGCTCCCCCCGGTCGAGTACGCCGTCGCCGTCGAGCGCTACCTGGCCGCCTCCGGGCTCGCCGAAGGCTCCCGGCGGATCTACCGGATCGCCCTGAACACCTGGGCCTGGGCCCTCGCCGACCGCCCCACCCCCACCGGCCCCGACCGGCGGCGCGCCCGCCCGCCCGTCCTCCCGCTCGCCCTGCTCGACCACCCGGACGCCGCCCGCCGCCTGCGCACCGCCGCCGACCGCCGCCGCGCCGACACCGACCCGCGCACGCTCAACCGCGAACTCTCCACCCTGCGCGCCGCCGTGGCCTGGTGGCGGGCCCAGCACTGGCTCGACGACGACCCCACCACCGACCTGCACCCCGACCCGCGGCCCGGACCGACCGTCGCTCCCCTGACCCCCGACGACCTGCGCGCCCTCTTCGCCCTCCGCGCGCCCCTGCGCGAACAGTCGCTCTGGCACCTGCTCCACGAGTCCGGCGCCGCCATCGACACCGTCCTCGCCCTCGACACCGACCACCTCGACCTGCCCCGGCACCGCACCCTCCACCGGCCCGGCCGCACCCCCGTCCACTGGCAGAGCGGCACCGCCCGACTGCTCCCCCTCCTCGTCGCCGGCCGCACCACCGGCCCGCTCTTCCTCACCGACCGCCGCGCCCCCGCCGGCACCCCCGCCTCCGACCGCTGCCCCCACACCGGCCGCGCCCGCCTCTCCTACCGCCGCGCCGCCGAACTCCTCACCGCCCACACCGCCCCCTTGACCCCCGGCGCCCACGGCTGGACCCTGCGTCAACTACGCCCCGGTGCAACTCCGCCACTGGATTCCGACGGCCGGGCACGACACCCTGGCACCCCCGATCGAAGGGACCCCGCGTGATCCCCGACAACGAGACCCGGCGGCGCCGGGAGGCCGTCAGCCGACTCGCCACGGAACAGGCGGTACTGATCGAGACCGCGGAGAGCTCCGGCACCGGCTTCCTGGTCGCCCCCGACACCGTGCTGACCTGCGCCCACGTCGTCCGCTCCGACCCGCACCCGGCAGTGACGGTGCACGGGCGCACGCTCCGGGCCGAGGTGGTGGCCCGGGAGCCGCGGCAGGACCCGGACGGCGGCATCTACGCGTACCCGGACCTCGCGGTGCTCCGCCTCCCCGAACCGCTGGACACCGCGGGCGTCTGGCTCGCCGATCAGGTGCCCCCCGGCGGCTCGGACGTGATCGTCCACGGATTCAGCGACGCGACCCTGGACGCCGGCACCCACCGGGACACCCTGTACCTCTCCGTCGTCGGCCGGTCCGGCGAAGCGGGCCACTTCGTCCGGCTCAAGAGCGACCAGGTCGTCCAGGGGTTCAGCGGCAGCCTCGTGCTCGACCCCGCCACCGGACGGGTGTGCGGAGTGCTCAAGACCTCCCGCGACGAGACGGCCGTCCTGGGCGGCTGGATGGTCCCCGTCGACGCGGTGCGGACCTGCTTCCCCGAACTGGCCCGGCGCAACGGACTGGGCCACCGGCCCGGCACGGCCTGGTACGACCTGGCGATGGACCGGGCCGGGCGCCAGGTCCGGCTCTTCGGGGCGTACGGGCACCACCGCCCCCGCCAGACGCCCCGGCCGACCCCCGCCCAGCTGCTGACGCAGGGCGCGATGCCCTTCGTGGACCGCCCGGAACTCGCCGAACTGCGGGCCTGGTGCGCCGACGAGACCCCACTGCTGCTGCGCCTGCTCCACGCGCCCGGCGGCTCCGGCAAGACCAGGCTCGCCGCCGAGCTGTGCCGGCTGATGGCCGAGGACGGCTGGCTCGCGGGCTTCGTGCAGCGCAGCAGCCTCGCGGGACCGGGGTGGCTGGACGAGCTGACCACCGCCCTCGACGACGGTCTGGCGGTCCTCGCCGTCTTCGACTACGCCCAGGCCCGGCTGGAGGACATCCGCACCCTGGTGGACCACGTCTCGCGGTTCGGACCCGAGCAGCCCCGGCTGCGCCTCCTGCTGCTCGCCCGCACGGCCGAGCCCTTCTGGCGGGCGCTGCAGAGCGGCGTCGACGACTGGGCGCTGGCCGACGCCAGCGTCGTGGAACTCCCCAGGACGATCCCCTCCGTCCCTTCCGCTACTTCCGCTACTTCCGCTGCTTCCGCCGGTGACGCCTCGCCCGCCGCGCTGGTCGTCTCGGCCTTCGAGGTCTTCGCCCGACGACTCGGCCACGACCGCCTGCCCGTACCGAGGAGCCTTCCGTCGCGCGCCGGGCGGGAGGACTCGCTGCTAGGCGTGCTGGCACTCGCGCTGGACGCCGTCCTCACCCTCGCCCGGGGAAGCAGCTGGTCCGGGCACGGCGATCCGCTGGAACGGCTCTGCGACCACGAGGTCCGGGTCTGGCACGCGCAGCTCACGGCGTGGCTGCCCGCGGAGCCGGCCCTGGCCGGCGAGGCCGGCCGGCTCCTGGCGGAAGGGCTCCTCCTCGTCCCGGTCCTCGCCCCCGGGCGGCGCTCGGACCGGCTGATCGCCCTGCTGGAACGGGTCCGGGCCGAGGCGTTCCCCCACCAGCCGCCCCTCAACATGAACGTCGTCAACGCCCTCCTGCGCATGCTCTACCCGGCCGAGGACGGCCTGGTCGCCCCCGTCGGCCCGAGCCGGATCGGCGAGATCCTGGTCCGCCGGGTGCTGAGTACGCCGGAGAGTTCGGGACGCTCCGAGGAGTACCTGCTCGCCCTGCTGGACCCGCCGCACCCCGCCTCGCCGCAGGAGCGGATCGCGGCGGCCACCGAGACCGTGGAGATCCTCGCCCGCGCCCGCGGCTGCACCGGGGTGGGGCGGGTCGTGGACCACCCCGCCCACCCGGCCCTGGACGCCGCACTGGCCCGGAGCATCACCGAGCGGCCCGACGCGCTCCTGCCGGCCCTGGCCGTCAACGGCGCCGTACTGCCGCACGCCGAACCGCTGGCGGCCCTCATGCTGCCCGCCGTGCAGGCGTGCGAACCGGACGTCCTCACCGCCGTCGAGAGCCGGCTGCCCGGCTACCCCTCCAGCATGTCGCCGGTGGCGGCGCTGGTCCTGAAGCGCCTGCTGGACCAGCCGGACCCCGAATTCGGCGAGGAGGACCAGCTGCGCAGGCTGCGCCGCCTCATCAGCTACAGCCTCCGGCTCGACGAAACCGCCCCGGGCGTACCCGGTGTGGACGGACTGACCCCGAACGGACTGACCCCGAACGGACTCGGTGCGGACGGACTGGCCCCGGGCGTACTCGCCGCGGACGGACTCACCCCTCGCGTACCCACCCCTCGCGTACTCGCCGCGGACGGCGTCCGCCCCGGCGACGGCGACTCGGCGCTGACCGCCGCCCAGCAGGCCGTCCGCCTCAGCCGGGACCTCGTCCGGCAGACCGGCCGCCACCTCCCCGAGTACGCGAGGGCGCTCCACAACGTGAGCCTCCTGCTGCACCGCGCCCACCGGACCGAACCGGCACTCGAACACGCCAGGTCGGCCGTCGCCCGCTACGAGGAACTCCTCGCCGGGGCGGACGGGGAGGACACCCTGCGCCAGACGTACCTCCTGGACACCGCGACGGCGCTGAGCACCCTGGCCCTGGTGCGGATGGAGGACGGCCAGGTGAGCGCGGCCCTCGACGCGGCCGCGCACGGCGTCGAGCTGTGCGAGGAGGCCGAACCGGGGTCCCGGCAGGACGACACCCTGCTGACCTGCCTCCAACTCCTCGCCCGGTGCGGGCAACTGGCCGGCCGGCCCGTCGAGGCGGTGACGGCCGGCTACCGGGCGCTCGCGCTGCTGCGCGAGCTGGCCGACCAGCAGCCCGGCCGCTACCTGGCCAGGCTCCCGGAGGCGTTGCACCGGCAGGCGATCGGCCTCGTCCGGGCCGGACGGGACGACGAGGCGTACCGCGCGCTGCGGGAGGCCGCACAGCTGCGGGCCGCCCTTCCGCCCGGCGACCGGCAACGGCTCGCCGCACAACGGTCCTCGCTGCGGATGCTGGTCCAACTCTCCTCGGAGATGACCGAGTTCACCGACGAGCGCGCACACTGGGTGGAGCAGCTGGCGACCATGGGCAATCATGGCAGGTGAGGCCGCCGCCACCTGCGGCCCTACGACGGCAGGTAGGAGCATGATGCCCACGGACTCTCAGGACCTCGCCTCGCCCGCACCGATCCGACGCCGCCAGGCCGTCGAGGTCTTCGGGAACCGCTTCGGCCGGCTCTACAACGACGAGGTCGTCGCCCCGGGCGGCACGGCCGGCAACTACCTCCGGTGGCAGTGGTCGCAGACCGGCGTCGTCGTGGTGGCGACCGGCCCCGACGGCATCGCGCTGGTGCCCTCCTACCGCTACCCGGTCGGCGCCGCCTCGCTGGAGTTCCCGCGCGGCGGCTGCGAGCCCGGCGAACCCCCGGAGGAGGCCGCCGCGCGCGAGCTCAGGGAGGAGACCGGCCTCATCGCCTCCACCGTGGAGAGCCTCGGCCTGATCCACGCGGACACCGGCCTGATCGAGAACGGCATCCACGTCTGCCGCGCCACCGTGCTCCCCGGAGGCACCGCCACCGCCCGGCCGGAGGCCATGGAATCGGTGACCGACCCGGTCTGGGTCTCCTCCGACCTGATGGCGCGCTGGCTGCGGCAGGGCCGGATCACCTGCGGCGTCACCCTGGCCGCCTTCGCCCTCCTCCAGGCCCACCCCGACCCGCAGACGGCGGCCGTCAGAGGGTGACCACCCGCTCGAAGGGGTCGAGCTCGCGCAACGGCCGCGGCTGTGCCCGGCGCTGCGGATCCGGGACAGCCGCACCCGGGCCGTTCACCACGTGGAGCGACAGGTCGCGAACGCCGTCGGCCGCCGGGGAGACCACCTCCAGGCCGGCCCCCAGCCGACCGGCGACCGGGTCCTCGTCCAGCCCGAAGCGCATCAGCCGGACCTCGCCCCGCAGGTGCTCCCACGCCAGGCCCCCGACGCGGCGGAAGGTGCGCTCGAACGCCTCCAGCGTCCACGAGCTGAACTCGTCGACCGCCGAACGCAGCACCGCCGTGTCCGGCTGGATCCCCCGGCGCAGCCGCCCCAACTCCGCCACCAGGGCCACCCGGGAGGGCTGCTCGATCGCCTCGAACACCACCTCCACCGGGAGTTGGGACAGCAGCAGGTTGTCGAGCAGCACCGCCGGGAACCCCGCGTACTCGACGAGTCGCCGGCTCCGGAAGACCGGAATGGTGCCCTCGCCGTCGCGCGGGCCGGCCATGCCGACGCCCAGGGCCTGCGGCAGCGCCCGCCGGTAGGACTCACCGGCCCAGTCGTCCACCGACTGGAGCACGAGGACGAGTTCGGCGCTGCCCCCGGGGCGGGCGCTCCGGTAGGCGGCCAGCCAGTCCCGGAGTTGCTTGTAGAGCAGCGGATCCTGCTCGGCGACCCAGGCGCGCGCGGCTTCGAGGGCCTCCCGCGCGCTCCCGGCGAAGTCCCGCTCGGCGGCCTCGATCCGCGCCAGGACACCGGACTTGAACGCGGCGGCGACGGCCGACCCGTCGTACGGCTCCGTGTGCACGGACGACACCTCGGTCAGCCGCTCCACGTAGGGGACGTCGGGCGCGTTCTCCACGCCCTCGGCCCGGTGGCCGTCGCTGATCCGGTGCAGGGTCCCGCCCGCCCGCAGCGCGACCCGCAGCCGGCCGGCCTCCAGGAGAGCTCCGAAGTCCGAGAGCGCCGCCGTCCCCGGGGACCAGCGGACCTTCCGCGCCTCCTCGGCGTCGACGAGCGCCCGGAAGTACCTGTTGTTGAGGCCCTGCGAGTCGCCGATCAGCAGGGTGTCGGCGAAGAGGACGTGCAGCAGGACCCGTGACCGCAGGTCCGAGGCCCGGTCGATCGGCGCCGCCGCGTGCGGCTCCACATCGGAGAGGTAGATGTGTTCGGTACCCGCCGCCCGCTGTCCCATATCCATGGCCTGCCACCCTTCGGCGCCCGATACAGTTCCCCTCGCGAAGAAGAAGGATAGGCCCACGGCCCGGGCCGGCCACCGGTTTTCCGGCAATTCGACCCCGGCAACGGCACCCCTTGGAGGAGAAATGTCGGAGCTTGTCCAAGTAGTGACGCCCGAGGGGACATTCTGGGCCCGCATCGAGGAGCAGCGCGGCCCCAGGGACGTCGCACTGCGCCGCCCCAGCTACCAGCTGGACGACCTGGCGGGCACGCTCCAGACCGTGGTCGGCAACGTGCGATCCGGCCTGCGCGCGGCCGCCCCCGACGAGTTCACGCTCGAATTCGGAATCGAGCTCTCCGTCAAGACGGGAGTCCTCGTGAGCGCGGTGACGGGAGTCGACGGAAAGGCCAGCCTGAAGGTGACGGCGACCTGGCGGAAAAACGGCGAGACCGCCCTTTCCGGCCCGCCGAACGAACCGGAGGAATCCGACGACCCGAACGAATCCACCGAACCGGGTGAATCCGCCGAATCCACACCCGAAACCGGCTGACCAACCGCCACGCACCACCCGACGGCCCGCGGCACGCCCCGGCAACGACGAAGGGCCAGCTCCTCCGGATCACTCCGGTGAGCTGGCCCTTCGGGCGCCGGTCGCATCGCTTCCTACGCGAGCCCCCTGTCGGGTTCGAACCGACGACCCCCGCTTTACAAGAGCGGTGCTCTGGCCAGCTGAGCTAAGGAGGCACGGTGACCGTCCGCGAGGGATCACGGCGGCACCGGGGGCAGTCTACCGGGCCCGGTAGGTGGGGTGGGGGGATATCCGGGGGTTGGCGGGGTGGGGTGGGCGTGATGGAACCGATGCCGAAATCGGGCGGGCTGGGGGCTGACAAGCGGCGGAGGCGCAGGTAGCGTCGCCCGGAGTCGGTTCGTGAGGTGGTTCAGACCACTGGGCGGGCTGACGGAGGCGAACGAACGCCCCTTTACTCGGATCGTCCGGCACGTTCCTGCCGGTGAAGGAGAGAACAATCATGGCTTCTGTCACGTACGAGCAGGCGACCCGCGTCTACCCCGGGGCGGACAAGCCCTCGGTGGACGCGCTGGACCTGGAGATCGCGGATGGCGAGTTCCTCGTGCTGGTCGGCCCCTCGGGCTGCGGCAAGTCGACCAGCCTGCGCATGCTGGCCGGCCTGGAGGACGTCAACAGCGGCTCCATCCGGATCGGTGACCGGGACGTCACGCACCTGCCGCCGAAGGACCGGGACATCGCCATGGTGTTCCAGAACTACGCGCTGTACCCGCACATGACCGTCGCCGAGAACATGGGCTTCGCGCTCAAGATCGCCGGCGTGAACAAGACGGAGATCCGCACCAAGGTCGAGGAGGCCGCGAAGATCCTCGACCTGACGGAGTACCTGGACCGCAAGCCGAAGGCGCTGTCGGGTGGTCAGCGGCAGCGTGTCGCGATGGGCCGCGCGATCGTGCGCCAGCCGCAGGTCTTCCTGATGGACGAGCCGCTGTCGAACCTGGACGCGAAGCTGCGTGTCTCGACCCGTACCCAGATCGCCGGCCTCCAGCGCCGCCTGGGCATCACGACGGTGTACGTCACCCACGACCAGACCGAGGCGCTCACCATGGGCGACCGGGTCGCGGTGCTCAAGGGCGGCGTGCTCCAGCAGGTCGACACCCCGCGCAACATGTACGACCGGCCCTCCAACCTGTTCGTGGCCGGCTTCATCGGCTCGCCCGCGATGAACCTGGTCGAGGTGCCGCTGGTGGACGGCGGCGTGAAGTTCGGCGGCTCGGTGGTCAACGTCTCGCGCGACGACCTGGCCGGCGCCGGCACCGACAAGTCGGTGACGGTCGGCATCCGCCCGGAGCACTTCGAGATCGTCCCGGCGGGCGGCATCGAGGGTGTCGCGGTGACGGTGAACGTCGTCGAGGAGCTCGGCTCCGACGGCTTCGTGTACGGCACCACCAAGATCGGCGGCGAGGACAAGGAGCTGGTCGTCCGCGTGCACGGCCGGCAGATCCCGGCCCGCGGCGAGACGATCCACGTCGTGCCGATCGCCAACGAGACCCACGTGTTCTCGACCAGCTCGGGTGCCCGCCTGAGCAGCTGAGCACGGCGCGCCCTGCCGGTCGGTCGACCGGCGGGGAAAGCCGGCACGACGGAGCCCGTCGGACCATTCCTGGTCCGGCGGGCTCCGTCCGTACACCCCCACGTCAACACGGTGTGGGGACGAACCCGGACACGGTGTCACTCGATGGTGTCACGGAGGGCGATCCGGCCCGTACCCACCGCTACTCTCCTGAGGGTGAAGCAGCTTGTACGCCGTATCGGCCAGACCGTCGCCCTGACCCTGCCGGTCCTCCTGGTGACCACCGGCACCCTCGCCGTGACCCGGGTGCCATGGGCCCCGCCGACCAACCTCGACCAGCAGGTCGTGGCGGCGTCCAGTGGTGACGGCGCCGGGATCGGGCGTTCCGCCACCGCGGGCACGTCCCCGGACGGGCTCGCCCCGCAGGAGTCGCTGCGGGTGGTGCTGCTGGACGAGCTGCGGGCGAAGAACCCGTCCGCCGCGCTGGACCTGCTGGAGCGCTCGATGCGCGAGCAGCCGTCGCTGACGCCGTACTGCACCTCGCTCGCCGGCGAGCTGGGCAAGGCGGCGGTGCGCAAGTACCAGGGCGACGTCCAGCGGGCCCGGTCCTTCGCCCGCCCGGTCTGCGACGGGTCGTTCGCGGCGGGCATCGCCGGCTGACCCGGCAGCTGACCTGTAGGCCGGCCCGACGGCCGCGGGCCGACGACGCCCGCGGGCTCGGGCTCCCGGCCCCGGTGGGCGTCCTATTGTTCAGGCATGACCGCTGACTCCGGCCCCACCGCCGATCCCGCGTCCCCGCCGACCCACCCGTCCCGGCCGACCACGACGCCCGTCACCCAGGCCGTGATCCTGGCCGGCGGCCAGGGCTCGCGGCTGCGGCCCTACACGGACGACCGCCCGAAGCCGCTGGTCGAGATCCCCGGGACGGGCACGCCGATCCTCGGCCACCAGCTGGCCTGGCTGGCCTCCGAGGGCGTCACCGACGCGGTGGTCTCCTGCGGGCACCTGGCCGCCGTACTGGAGGAGTGGCTCGACAAGGCGGACCTTCCGCTGCGCGTGCGCACGGTGGTCGAGGAGGAGCCGCTCGGGCGCGGCGGCGGCCTCAAGTACGCGGCCAAGGCGCTGCCCCGCCCGGACGAGCCCTGGTACGCCACCAACGGCGACATCTGGACCCGGTTCAGCCTGCGTGACATGGCCGCCTTCCACCACGAGCGGGACGCCGTCGCGACGCTCGCGCTGGCCCGGCCGCGGATCCCGTGGGGGGCGGTGGAGACCGACCAGTTCGGCAACGTGCTGGACTTCATCGAGGCGCCGCCCTCGCCGTTCCTGATCAACGCCGGGCTGTACGTGTTCAGCCCGGAGTTCGCCGAGCTGCTGCCGGATGTGGGCGACCACGAGCGCACCACGTTCCCGCAGCTGGCGCGTAGCAAGCGACTGGCGGGCTACCAGCTGCCGCAGGGCGTGTACTGGCGTGCCATCGACACCGCGAAGGACCTCACCGAGGCGGCCAAGGAGCTCGCCTCCGGGGCCGGCCGCTCACCGCGGTAACCGCCCCCCCCCCGGCGCCCCCGTCTCCCCCGGCGCACGACGATCGGCCGGGTGCTCCCGCCTCGGAGCACCCGGCCGATCGCGTCCGCGGGCCGTCAGGTGGACGTGGGCGCCCCCGGACGGGAGGAGCGGGCGCCGCCGGACAGGTCGGCGAGCGGGCCGCTGCCCAGCACCCCGCCGAGCAGCCCGGGGCTCGCCCCGGAGCTCGGGCTGGGCTTGGACGCCGCCCCCGTTCCGGCGGGGGCCGGGGTGCTGCGCTGGGCGGGCGAGGAACCGGCCGACGGCGCGGCGGCGGACGGCGCGGCGGGGGACGGGGTCGTGCCGGCCCCGGTCTCCGCCTTGGCGGAGTGCCCCTTGCCGCTCGGCGTCGGGCTGCCCGGGCGGGTGGCCGGGGCGGAGGAGGGCGGGGTGGTCGGGCCCGGTGTGGGGGTGGCCGGGCGCGGGGCGGGCGAGGGCGAGGTGGACGAGCCCTGGCCGCCCGGGGTGCCGGTCGGGGCGCCGCCGGGCCAGACCGGCGTGCCGTAGTCGGTGGCCGGACGGGCCGGCGCCTGGTGCGTCCGGGCCCCGGTGCGCACCGCCGCGCCGAGCATCGAGCCGAGCAGCAGGGTCGCCCCGACCACGACCGTGGTGACCACCGTGCCGCGGCGCAGCACCCGGCGGCGCAGCGCGGCGGGCGCGTCGGCGCCGTAGCGCCGCCAGGCCTCCAGGTTGAGCCGCCCGTCCAGGGAGGCGAACGGCGCTCCGGCGATCAGCAGCGGGCTCCAGGCCGCCAGGAAGATCAGGTCGGGGGTGTCGTAGACCGGTACGGCCCGCCAGCTGACGGTGAACAGCAGCGCGGCGGAGAGGAGCATCGCCGCTCCGGCCGCGAGCCGCTGCCAGAGGCCGAGGACGGTCAGCACGCCGACCACGACCTGGGTGAACGACACCACCAGGCCGGCACCGACCGGGTGCGCCATGGCGAAGGCCAGCAGCGGTTCGGCGACCTTCCAGGGGTGCAGCGAGGCGAGCCAGCGCATCATCGAGCCGCGCTCGCCGCCGTCGAAGTAGACCGGGTCGCAGAGCTTGCTGAACCCGGCGTAGACGGACAGCGAGCCGAGGACGGCGCGCAGCGGCAGCAGGACCAGGCCGAGGTCGACCCGGCGGCCGGGGTACCAGGGCGGCTTGCCCTCGGCGGCCGTCGCGGAGACCTCGGGCAGCTCGCCGCTCGGGGTCCAGCCCTGCGGTGCGCCGACCGGGCCGATGCCCGCGTCGGTGGCGGTGCCGGCGCCCTCCCGCGGCTGGCGCGGGACGGTCCGGGCGCCCGAGTAGGACGGGATCACCCGGGTGTCCGACATGCCCGGGCCGCCGCCGTCGGGCCCGGAGCCGGTGAGCCGGACGGCGTCCAGCAGCTGGGTGGCCGCGAGGTCCCCGGGGGGCGCCTGCCCGGTCCAGGTGACGGCGGTGACCCGGCCCTTGCGGCGCGGCGCACCGCCCCCGGCGGCCCCCGCGAGCGCCGGGACGGCGGAGGCGGGCACGACGACCTGCGGGGTGACCAGCGGACGGCGGATCAGGCCCTGGTTGGCGTACGGGTCGCCGAACGCGGCGCCGGTGGACAGCAGTCCGGCCGGGGCCTCGATCAGCGGCGCCACCGGGGCGCCGAGCCGGAGCCGGAAGCTCGCCTGGGTGATGCTGAGGCGCGCGGGGTCGGACGGCACCTTGACCGTGTCAAGGCCGGGGCCCGCGTCTATCCCGGTGCTGCCGCCGCCGAACAGGGGGCGCCGAGGTGTTCTGGTGTCCACGCCCGTCTAACCGGGTGACCACCGCTTAGGACACTCTCCCGAGTGGATGTCCGGCGCATACTTGAAATGATCATGAGAAAAGCGATCGGGCCTGGTCGGGCCCGATCGCTTTTCACTCGGATTGCGGAGAATTCAGAAGTTCCCCTGCGCCCCGCACACCGGCTGTGCTCAGCGCTTGGCGCGCAGTCGCGCGGCCTCGTAGAGCACGATGCCCGCCGCGACACCGGCGTTCAGCGACTCGGTCAGCCCGGACATCGGGATCCGCACCCGCATGTCGCAGGTCTCCGAGACCAGCCGGGACAGGCCCTTGCCCTCGCTGCCCGCGACGATCACCACCGGGCCGGTCAGCAGCTCCAGGTCGCCCAGCTCGGCCTCGCCGTCGGCGGCCAGGCCGACCACCATGAGGCCGGCCTTCTGGTAGGCCTCCAGGGTGCGGGTGAGGTTGGTGGCCCGGGCGACGGGCAGGCGGGCGGCGGCGCCGGAGGAGGTCTTCCAGGCACCGGCGGTCATGCCGGCCGCACGGCGCTCGGGGATGACCACGCCGTGCGCGCCGAAGGCGGCGGCGGAGCGGACCACGGCGCCGAGGTTGCGCGAGTCGGTGACGCCGTCCAGCGCGATGATCAGCGCGTCCTGGCCCGAGTCGGAGGCCTCGACCAGCAGGTCGTCGGGGTGCGCGTACTCGTACGGCGGCACCTGGAGCACGAGGCCCTGGTGGTTGAGCCCGCCGGTCATCTGGTCCAGCTGCGGGCGCGGGGCCTCCATCAGCGGGATGCCGCGGTCGTTGGCGGCCTGGAAGGCGTCGCGGACGCGGTCGTCGGTGTCGACGAACTGCTGGACGTACAGCGCGGTGGCCGGGACGCCGCCCTGAAGGGCCTCGACGACCGAGTTGCGGCCGAAGACGAGCTCGGCGCTGCCCGCACCGCCCCGGCCGCCGCGACCGGCGCCGCCGGCGCGGCGCATGCCGGCGCGGGCCTTGGCGTCCCGCTCGCGCTTGACCGCGGCGTTGGCGGCGCGCTGCTTCGGGTGGCCCTTGCGCTCCGCTCCGGGCGGGGTCGGGCCCTTGCCCTGGAGCGCCTTCCGGCTGTGGCCGCCGGTACCGACAGACGCGCCCTTCTTCGATCCGGGGTTGCGGCGGTTCCTGCGCTGGCTGTTGCCGGCCATGGCTGTACTTCCTGTCTGTCCGGCATGCCCGGCCGCCCCGTTCTGTCCGGCGGCGGCCGACTGCATGCGCTACGTCATGCGGGAGGGCCGCACCGGTCCGGTACGGCCCACCCTCACCCCGATCGTCAGATGGGGTTACTGGCTGTTGATCGTCCAGCGCGGGCCGGACGGGGTGTCCTCGATCACCAGCCCGGCCAGGCCGAGCTGGTCGCGGATGGCGTCCGCGGTGGCGAAGTCCTTGCGCTGACGCGCCGCCTGCCGCTGGTCCAGGACCAGGCGGACCAGCGAGTCGACCACACCGTGCATGCTCTTCATTGTCCCAGGCTCGCCGCGCTCCGCCCCGACCCACTGCGGGTCGAGCGGGTCGAGACCCAGCACTCCGAGCATCGCACGGACCTCGGCCAGACGCGCCACCGCGTTCTCCTTGTCGTCCGCGTTCAGGGCGCTGTTGCCCTGGCGGACGGCGGTGTGCACGACGGCGAGCGCCTGCGGAACGCCCAGGTCGTCGTCCATCGCCTCGGCGAAGGCCGGCGGCACCTCGGGGGCGGCGTCGACCGCCCCGCAGCGCTCGACGGTGCGCTGGATGAAGCCCTCGATCCGGCCGAACCCGGCCTCGGCCTCGCGCAGGGCGTCCTCGCTGTACTCGATCATCGAGCGGTAGTGCGGGGTGCCCAGGTAGTAGCGGAGCACGATCGGACGCCAGCGCTGGACCATCTCGGAGACCAGCACCGAGTTGCCCAGCGACTTGCTCATCTTCTCGCCGGCCATGGTGACCCAGGCGTTGTGCACCCAGAAGCTGGCGAAGGCGTCGCCGTAGGCCTTGGACTGGGCGATCTCGTTCTCGTGGTGCGGGAAGATCAGGTCCAGCCCGCCGCCGTGGATGTCGAAGGCCGGGCCGAGGTACTTGTGGACCATCGCCGAGCACTCCAGGTGCCAGCCCGGCCGGCCGCGGCCCCACGGGGTCTCCCAGCTCGGCTCGCCCGGCTTGGCGGCCTTCCACATCGCGAAGTCGCGCTGGTCCCGCTTGCCGGTCTCGCCCTCGCCCTCGGGCTGGCGCAGGTCGTCGAGCTTCTGGTTGGAGAGCGCGAGGTACTCCGGGTACGACTTCACGTCGAAGTAGACGTTGCCGTCGGCCGCGTAGGCGTGGCCCTTCTCGATGAGCCCCCGCATCATCTCGACCATCTCGGGGATGTGCCCGGTGGCCCGCGGCTCGACGGTCGGCGGCAGGCAACCGAGCGCGGTGTAGCCGTCGTTGAACGCCCGCTCGTTCTCGTAGGCGATCTGCCACCACGGGATGCCGAACTCGCGCTCCTTGGCGATCACCTTGTCGTCGATGTCGGTGACGTTCCGGGCGAAGGTGATCTGGTAGCCGCGGTAGGCGAACCACCGCTGCATGATGTCGAAGTTGAGCCCGGACCGGATGTGCCCGATATGAGGCGCCGACTGGACGGTAGCGCCGCACAGGTAGATCGAGACACAACCCGGTACAAGCGGGACGAAGTCGCGTACCTGGCGGGTGCTGGTGTCGTACAGGCGAATGCTCACAGCGTCAAGCGTAGTGGGCAGGAGGGGGTGCCCCGCGACATTCCCCGGGAATGATATGCAGCACTCCCGGGGAACCACGGGCCGCGCGGGCCGGTCAGATGTTGCCGACCACCTTGCGCGGGCTGAGCCGGACGACCACCCGGACGTCGTCCGGGCCGTCGAACCCGTACTCCTCGCCGCGGTACTTGCGGGACAGTTCGTTGATCAGCTCCCGGCCGCCCTCGGTGGTCATCGTCGCCGAGCCGCGCACCTCGACGTACTCGTACGGGTTCTCCGGCGGGTTGACCACGAGCGAGATGCGCGGGTCCCGCACCAGGTTGAGGTGCTTGCGGCGGCCCTGGACGGTGGAGAACAGGATGTCGTCGCCGTCCCGCGTGACCCAGACGACCGAGGACTGGGGGCTGCCGTCGGGCTGGATCGTGGACACCACGGCAAAGCTCTTGCGGTCGAGCAATTCCTTGGCGGGGCCTGAGAGTTCGACGCCCATCGAGAACCTCTTCTCATCGTCGGCGGTACGGCCCGAGGGGAAGCCCCGCCCGGGCCCGAAACCGCACACTACCGACCGATCCACCGCCACGCCGGGTGAACACTCGTCAGGGCCCGCCCATTCCGGCCCTGCCGACCGCGCCCGGCTCAACGCCGTTCGTACACCAGGGCCGTGGCGATCGCGGCCAGTCCCTCGGCCCGACCGGTCAGGCCCAGGCCGTCCGTGGTGGTGCCGGACACCGACACCGGCGCACCGGCCGCGGCCGACAGCGCGGCCTGCGCCTCGGCCCGCCGCTTGCCGATCTTCGGCCGGACGCCGACCACCTGGACCGCGATGTTGCCGATCTCGAAGCCCTCCGCGCGCACCAGCCGGGCCGCCTCACCGAGCAGCTTCACCCCGGACGCGCCGGCCCACTCCGGCCGGTCGGTGCCGAAGTGCGCGCCCAGGTCGCCGATCCCGGCGGCCGAGAACAGCGCGTCGCAGGCCGCGTGCGCGGCGACGTCGGCGTCCGAGTGCCCGGAGAGCCCGACCCCGGCGTCCGGCCACTCCAGTCCGGCCACCCAGAGCGGGCGGCCGGCCTCGAAGGCGTGCACGTCGGTCCCGATGCCCACGCGCGGCAGCACGGGGGCCCGGTCGGCGGGCGTCAGCGGGTCAGTAGGCATCGGCGGCCCTCCGGCGGGCGAGTACGGCCTCGGCGAGCACGAGGTCCAGTGGACGGGTGACCTTGAACGCCTCCTCGTGGCCGGGCACCACGACGACCTGGCCGCCGTAGCGCTCCACCAGGCCCGCGTCGTCGGTGACCGGCGGCGCGTCGGCGGCGCCCGCGGCCTCCTCGGCCAGCGCCTTGGCGTGCACCCCGACCAGGGTGGCCCGGTCGAAGCCCTGCGGGGTCTGGACCGCGCGCAGGGTGGCCCGGTCGGGCGTGTCGAGCACCGGCTCGGGGCGGCCCGGGTTCGGCTCGACCCGCTTCACCGTGTCGGCCAGCGGCACCGCGGGCACCACCGCCCCGGCCCCGGCCCGGACGGCGGCCGCCACCGCGTCCACCACCTCGACCGGGACGAGCGGGCGGGCCGCGTCGTGCACCAGGACGATCTCCACCTCGGCCGGGATCGCGGCCAGGCCGAGCCGGACCGACTCCTGGCGGGTGGCACCACCGGCGACCACCCGGATGTCCTTGCCGTCCAGCCCGTGGCTGTCCAGCAGGGCGACCACCTCGGCCACCCCGTCGGCGGGCGCGGCGACCACGACCAGGCCGACCGCCCGGCTGCGGGCCAGCGCCCGCACGGCGTGCACCAGGAGCGGCACGCCGCCCAGTTCCCGCAGGGCCTTCGGGGCACCGGGCCCCAGCCGCTCACCGCGTCCGGCGGCGGGCACCACTGCTGCTGCGACTGCTGCTGAGGCGTTCAGGTTTCACTCCTTCGGAGAAGTGGGTATGGCCTTGGCGTGCCCGGCGGGCGCTACGGGCCCCTTCCGAAGAATTACGGTCCAACCGTCCGCCGCACAATCCCGCAGAATCGGTCTTGCAGGACGGGAAACGGTCTTGCCGGGCCTGGACCGGCTCGGGGCGGGGGCGTCGTCCGGACACGCCTCAGCGCCCGAAGTGCCACTGCACCACCCCGGGACGCTTCGTCCTGGGAGCGGCGCGCCGACACCGGGCGCTGTGAGCGGTGGGCGGCAGCCCGACTGCGCTACGAGGCCAGCACCTCGTCGAGCAGCGTCTCCGCCTTGTCCTCGTTGGTGTTCTCCGCCAGCGCGAGCTCGCTGACGAGGATCTGGCGCGCCTTCGCGAGCATCCGCTTCTCGCCGGCCGAGAGGCCGCGCTCGCGCTCACGGCGCCAGAGGTCGCGCACAACCTCGGCGACCTTGATAACGTCGCCAGAGGCGAGCTTCTCCAGGTTCGCCTTGTAGCGACGGGACCAGTTGGTCGGCTCTTCGGTGTACGGTGCGCGCAGCACCTCGAAGACCCGGTCCAGACCCTCCTGGCCGACTACATCGCGCACGCCGACGAACTCCGCGTTCTCAGCGGGCACGCGGAGCGTCAGGTCTCCCTGCTGCACCTTGAGCACCAGGTAGGTCTTGTCCACACCTTTGATCTGGCGAATTTCGATGGCCTCGATCAGCGCGGCCCCGTGATGGGGGTAGACCACCGTGTCGCCAACCTTGAACGTCATGTGACAGGACCCCTTCCGTGGCTTTCCAGAATAACACGCTTTTCAGCGCACCCGAAGGGCGTTTTCGCAGGTCAGGGCCGGTCTCGGGGCTTGACAAGGACCCCCATGACGTGCTGCGACCGGTGTTCGAGGAGGGCTTCCCGCAGGTCGGAGGCGGTTCCAGCGTTCGGCGAAACCTTGCGCAACACCCTGGAAACCATGATTGGATCTTGGGTTTTCACCGTTTATCGGGCCGTATCCACATCGTTATTCGATCTTGGTCGAAGCTTGTCCCGAGAGTGACCCGGACACGCCACAAGTGCGGCCGGACGGCCGCCCCGCGAACCCCGGGAGTGCGACACGGGGACCACCCCGTGAGGAGCGCATAAGTGAGGTCGATAATCTGAGACCTGACCTATCGACACGTTGACTTAGGAGAAGCCGCCGCCGTGAGCCGCAGCCTTCGACGCGGCAGCATCGCCGCCATCGCCGCCATCGCCATCGCCTCGCTGTCGTCCTGCGCCGCCGGCAACACGCCGGACACGCTGCAGGTCAAGCCCGACAACGCGGCGGCAACCCTCGGAACGAACCTTCGGCTGAACAACATCGTGGTCGTCACCGGGGACGAGTCCTCGGGCGAGCACAACGGTCCCGCCAACGTGACCGTCAACATCGCCAACACGGGCAGCACCCCGGCGGAGCTGCAGTCCATCACCGTCGGCAACGGTGCCACCGCCGCGTTCTCCGACGCCGCGGGCGCCCCGCTGTCCACCATCGTCGTCCCGGCCGGCGGCGCCGTGGCGATCGGTGGCAACGGCAACCCGTCCGCCAAGGTCGCCTCGGTCGGCGTCCAGGTCGGCGGCTTCACCCCCACCTCGTTCACCTTCAAGGACGGCCAGAAGGTCGACGCCCAGGCCGGCGTGAGCCCGAACGCGGGCCTCTACAAGGGCTTCGGCCCGACGCCGGCCCCGGCGGCCGCGCCCACCAAGGGCGCCACCGCCGCGACCACCCCGGCCGCCCCGGCCACCACCGGTACGCCCGCACCGTCCGGTTCCGCCACCCCGGGTGCCACCCAGTCCGCCGGCGCCCACTGACGCACCACCCGGCGTCCGGAGGGCCCTCCCGGGCCTGCCGGACACCAACGCGAAGGCCCCCTCCGGCGACTGCCGGCGGGGGCCTTCCGCGTCTGTCCGCGCCCGCGGTTTACGGCTCGAACTTGTAGCCCAGGCCGCGGACCGTGACCAGGTAGCGCGGGGCGCCCGGGTCCGGCTCGATCTTGGCCCGCAGGCGCTTCACGTGGACGTCCAGGGTCTTGGTGTCGCCGACGTAGTCCGCGCCCCAGACCCGGTCGATCAGCTGCATGCGGGTGAGCACCCGGCCCGCGTTGCGCAGCAGCATCTCCAGCAGGTCGAACTCCTTCAGCGGGAGGTCGACCTTGGCGCCGTCCACGGTCACCACGTGCCGGTCGACGTCCATCCGGACCGGGCCGGCCTCCAGGGCACCCGGGCCGCCGCCGTTCTCGCCGGCACCGCCGTCCTCACCGCGGCGGCGCAGCACCGCCCGGATCCGGGCGACCAGCTCACGGGTGGAGTAGGGCTTGGTGACGTAGTCGTCCGCACCTATTTCCAGACCGACCACCTTGTCGATCTCGCTGTCCTTGGCGGTGACCATGATCACCGGCACGTTGGAGCGAACCCGCAGCTGACGGCAGACCTCGGTGCCCGGCAGGCCCGGCAGCATCAGGTCGAGCAGGACGAGGTCGGCGCCGTTGCGCTCGAACTGCTCCAGGGCGTCGGGGCCGGTGGCGGCGACAGCCACCTCGAAGCCTTCCTTGCGGAGCATGTACGAGAGGGCGTCGCTGAACGACTCCTCGTCCTCGACCACCAGTACTCGGGTCACGATCAGGCCTCCGGGGCAAGCTGGGGGGTTGTGTCTGACAGGGGGTGTTCCCGCTCCCCCGTGGGGAGCGGACGGTCCGTGCGGCCTGTGGTGGCCGTCCGGTCCGTGGTGAGGGTTCTGGTGGGCGCGGCGGCGGCGCCACGGCTGCCGGTGGCATCGCGGGCGCCGGTGTCGTCGGTGTCGTCGAGGTCGTCGGCCTCGGGCGCCTGCCCGGCGGGCAGGCGGATGGTGAAGGTCGAGCCCTGGCCCTCGACGCTCCACACCGAGACCGTACCGCCGTGCGAGGCGGCGACGTGCTTGACGATGGACAGGCCGAGGCCGGTTCCGCCGGTCGCCCGGGAGCGGGCCGGATCGACCCGGTAGAAGCGCTCGAAGACGCGCTCGCGGTCCTTCTCCGAGATGCCGATGCCCTGGTCGGTGACCGAGATCTCGATCAGCTCGCCGTCCGCCTCCCCGAGCGCCGCGGCGCTGGAGATCCGGCGGGTGGCGATCGCCACCCGGGTACGGGGCGGACTGTAGTTGACGGCGTTCTCGACCAGGTTGCCGAGTGCCGCGGCGAGCTGGCCGCGGTTGCCGTGCAGGTAGAGCCCGGCGATGCCGCCGGCCGTGATCAGGATCTGCTTGGCGGCGGCCTGCTGGCGGCAACGGTCGATCGCCTCGGCGATCAGCTCGTCCACCGCGACGGGCTCCGGGTCCACCATCAGTCGGTCGTCCTGCACCCGGGAGAGGTCGATGATCTCCTGGACCAGGCTGGCCAGCCTGGTCGCCTCGATCTGCATCCGGCCGGCGAAGCGCTGCACCGCCTCCGGGTCGTCGGACGCGTCGGCGACCGCCTCGGAGAGCAGCGACAGGGCGCCCACCGGGGTCTTCAGCTCGTGGCTGACGTTGGCCACGAAGTCCCGGCGGACCGCCTCCACCCGGCGGCGCTCGGTCTGGTCCTCGACCAGCACCAGCACCAGCCGGGAGCCCAGCGGGGCGACCCGGACGGAGACCGCGAGCGGCTCGCCCGCACGGGCCACGCCGGGGCGGGGCACCTCCAGTTCGACCTGGCGGATCTCGCCGTCCCGGCGGGTGGCGCGCGCCAGCGAGAGCATCTGGTCCACGGCGACCGCGCCGCCGCGCACCAGTCCCATCGCGTACGCCGCGGAGCTGGCCTTGACCACCTCGTCGCCCTCGCCCAGCACGATCGCGCAGGAGCGGAGGACGGAGAGGACGGTGTCCACCCCCGGCGGCAGCGGGGGCTCCGGGGTGCCGGCGCCCAGCCCTTGGTGCCGACCGTGGTGTCTGCTGCTGGTGCCGCCGTACCTGCCCCTGGCCTGCTCGCGCTCGCTCCAACGGAAGGCGATGGAGGCCGTGAGGCCGACGCCGAGCCCGGCTATGGCGCAGGCAGCGGCGGCGGCCACGTTCACGTCCATGTGGCCAGCGTAAGCGCACGGCCAGGGCACTCCCCAAGGGCCCGATCAAGGCATCGGCCACGCGTTGCCGAGAATTCACCTTCACGTGGCCGCTGATTCACCACACCGGCCGTGCATCGTCGCCCGGACGGCCCAGAGTTGGCCATGCAGCCCGTGTGGGAGTGGGCGGCGGGCCGAACCACCGGCCGCCGTCTCAGGTGTGCGCGTACGATTCGCGCCACCAGCAGCGGTCACCCGGACGACAAGACGATCGTCGGACGGGCCGGCCGGTCGGCACCGCCACCGACACAGCTACTGAGGAGAGAGCATGCGCGACGCGTACCACGAGGAACTCGATGCGATCGGCGACAGCCTGGTCGAGATGGCCCGACTGGTCGGCTCGGCCCTGGGCCGGGCCACCACCGCACTCCTCGACGCGGACCTGGCGCTGGCGGAGAGCGTGATCGCCGCCGACGAGAAGATCAACGACCTCCACCACGAGCTGGAGAACCGCGCGATCGACCTGCTCGCCCGCCAGCAGCCGGTCGCCACCGACCTGCGCATCGTCGTCACCTCGCTGCGGATGAGCTCCGACCTGGAGCGCTGCGGCGACCTCGCCCGGCACGTCGCCAAGGTCGCGCGGATGCGCTACCCCGACTCCGCCGTGCCCGGCGACCTGCACTCCACCGTCCTGGAGATGGGCCAGCTCGCCCAGCGCCTGGTGGCCAAGACCGGCCTGGTGATCGCCACCAAGGACGTCGACAAGGCCCTGGAGCTGGAGCAGGACGACGACGCGATCGACTCCCTGCACCGCGAGCTGCTGTCGCACCTGATCGACGACCGCTGGCACCACGGCATCGAGACCGCCGTCGACATCACCCTGGTCGGCCGCTACTACGAGCGCTTCGCGGACCACGCGGTGTCGGTCGCCAAGCGCGTGGTGTACCTGGTGACGGGCGAGCACGTGGCCGAGTTCGTGGCCTCGTCGGAGGCCGCGGCGGCGGAGTGACCACGTGCGGGTGCGGTGCGGCCGCCTCGGGGCTCGGCAGCTTGGGGCTCGGGGCTTCAAGGGGCGGCCGCTCCCCCCACAGGGTGAGTAAACCTGCGACAGGGGTGGTGGGGGCGCACGACGACCCGTACATCCCACCACTGCGCGCCCGTTGACGCTCCCTCCGATCGGCGGCTTCACTCGACGTTGGGGGCACAGGACTGTGCCCGTCACTAGGAGGGAACAGCTCGATGAAGGCCAACCCCACCCGACCGGCACGCGCCCACGAAACCGTCGAGCCGCCCACCCCGAAGCTCCTGCCCGTCCTCGCGGCCGGCTGCGGCTGCGGCCCCGGCTGCGGCTGCGGCTGCCAGTCCGGCGCGCCCTGCCAGTGCGGCGGCGCGGACGGCGGCTGCTGCGGCGGCCACTGAGCGGTCCGCCGCCGAGGAGTTCCCGAGGTGCACGGCCTTCCGTCGGCCGTGCACCTCGTTGCGCGTCCTGGTGCCGCGCGTCCGCGGCACGGCGTCCGCCGTGCCGCCCCGGGCGTCAGAACTGGACGTCGGTGCAGGAGTAGAAGGCGTTCCCGGTGTCGGCGATCGTCCAGACCGAGACCACGACCTGGTGGCCGGTGCGCCCGCTCGGGACGGTCGCGGTGTGGCTGAGCGTGCTGGGCACCTGCTTCCCGCCGTACGGGGCGATCAGGAAGGGCGTCAGGTCCAGGCTGTCCCGGGTGACGGGCTGGCTCGCGTCGTAGCCCGGCTTGGTCAGGTAGTACCGGAAGTCGGTGGTCGCGTGCCGGGCGGTGAACGTCCAGGTGAAGGTGAGCTGCTGCCCCGCCGTCACCGCGGTGGTCGGCCAGGCGCCGCCGTGCGGGTCGTCCAGCTCGGCGAAGCGGGAGTTGCCGCCGGCGCAGATGGTGCCGTCGGCGGGCCCGGCGTTCGGGAAGCCCTTGGGGCCCTCGACGCTCTGCGGCTCCCACTGGATGTCGCCGCAGTCCCACGACACCCCGCCCGCTCCGCAGAGCGCGGCCCTGCTGGGCGGCGTCGAGATGTACCCGTGGGACTGCGCCGGGACGGCGAGGGTGAGCGGCACCGCGAGCGCGGCGACCACCGCCCCGACGATGTGACGTGTGCGCATGATGCTCCTCCGTGGGGGTGGATGGAGAGTGCGCCGGGACGCAGACGCGCGCGCGTGGGGGTGCGGCGGCCGGGACGGGGAGATCCTTGGCATGCCTGCGGCAGTCCGGCGCCCTCACCGTAGGAGCGGACTCCGCCACCCGTCAATGGTCTGAACCACTATTGGGACGAGCCCGGATCCGACCGCCGAACCCGACCTCAACTCGACGTCCGCACAGGCCGGTTGAACGACGAAGGCCCCGCCCCCGGCGAACCGGGAGGCGGGGCCGTGTCGGCAAGTGGCTTACTTCTTGCCCTGGTTCTTGACCGCCTCGATGGCCGCGGCGGCGGCGTCGGCGTCGAGGTAGCGGCCGCCCTTGGTGACGGGCTTGAAGTCGGCGTCGAGCTCGTACACGAGCGGGATGCCGGTCGGGATGTTCAGGCCCGCGATGGCCTCGTCGGAGATGCCGTCGAGGTGCTTGACCAGCGCGCGCAGGCTGTTGCCGTGGGCGGTGACCAGGACGGTCTTGCCGGCGGCGAGGTCCGGGACGATGGCGTCGTACCAGTACGGGAGCATCCGGTCGACGACGTCCTTCAGGCACTCGGTGCGCGGACGCAGCTCGCTCGGGATGTCCGCGTAGCGGGCGTCACCGGCCTGCGAGTACTCGGCGTCATCGGCCAGCACCGGCGGCGGGGTGTCGTACGAGCGACGCCACAGCTGGAACTGCTCCTCGCCGAACTCGGCCAGGGTCTGGGCCTTGTCCTTGCCCTGGAGCGCACCGTAGTGTCGCTCGTTCAGGCGCCAGCTGCGGCTGACCGGGATCCAGTGGCGGTCGGCCTTGTCCAGGGCGATCTGCGAGGTGCGGATCGCACGGCGGAGCAGCGAGGTGTGCAGCACGTCCGGGAACAGGCCCTCGGCGGCCAGGAGCTCGCCACCGCGCGCGGCCTCCTTCTCGCCCTTCTCGTTGAGGTCGACGTCGACCCAACCGGTGAACAGGTTCTTCTGGTTCCACTGGCTCTCGCCGTGGCGGAGCAGGATGAGTCGGTACGTCGTGTCAGCCATGGCCCCCAGCTTAGTGGAGGCAGGAAAAGCGCTGGTCCGGACCTACGGCAGATGTGTAATGTGTGCACCTCCTATCTGACACTTACATACGTCGGCTGACCGGACCTGCCCGTGCCGCTCGGCGGACGCCTGCCCCGGGAGCCCCCCACATGCCCGTCGCCCTGTTCACCAACCCCCGGATCCGAAGGCTGATACAGGAGACGGTGGGCGGGCTACCACGGGAATTCTGGTGGCTCTGGGTGAGCACGCTGGTGAACAAGCTGGGCGCTTTCGTGCTCACCTTCCTCGCGCTCTACCTGACCACCAACCGGGGCTACTCGGCCTCCTACGCGGGCCTGGTGGCCTCCCTCTACGGCCTCGGCTCGGCGGTCGCCGCGATCGGCGCCGGCGTGCTGACCGACCGGATCGGCCGACGCCCGACCCTGGTCGCCGCCCAGCTCGGCACCGCGCTGTTCACCGCCGTACTCGGCTTCACGGACGGCCAGGTGGCGATCGCCACGGTGGCCTTCCTGGTCGGCCTCTGCAACAACGCCACCCGGCCCGCGACCTCGGCGATCATCGCCGACCTCGTCCCGGCCGAGGACCGGGTCCGCGCGTACTCGCTGAACTACTGGGCGATCAACATCGGCTTCGGCCTCTCCGCCGCCGTGGCCGGCCTGATCGCCACCCACGGCTACCTCACGCTCTTCCTGCTCGACGCGCTCTCCACGCTGGTGTGCGCGGTGGTGATCTTCATTCGGATCCCCGAGACCAAGCCGCAGGAGTCACCCCGGCACGGGAAGGGGGCGGACGAGCCGGCGATCGGCCTCGGCGCGGTGTTCCGGGACGGGCGGTTCATGGCCGTCGTCGGGCTCAACCTGCTGCTCGCCCTGATCCTCCAGCAGGGCAGCACCACCCTGGCCGTCGACATGGGCGCCGCGGGCATCAGCTCCACCGAGTACGGGCTGGTCATCGGCCTGAACGGGCTGCTGATCGTGGTGCTCCAGATCCCGCTCACCCGGTGGATGGAGACCCGCTCCCGGACCGCCATGCTGATAGCCAGCTGCCTGATCACGGGCTGGGGCTTCGGGCTGGCGGCTCTGGCCGGGTCGTCCGCGTGGTTGTTCGCCCTCTCGGTGGCGGTCTGGACGGTCGGCGAGGTCCTGAACGCGCCGACCATCATGGGCCTGGTCGCCGAACTGGCGCCGACCCACGCGCGCGGCCGCTACCAGGGCGTCTACTCGCTCTCCTGGTCGCTCGCCTCGTTCCTCGGCCCGGCGATCGGCGGTCTGCTGCTGCAGTACGCCGGCTCCGCGGTGCTCTGGGTCGTGTGCGGGGTCTGCGGCACGGTCGCGGCGGCCGGGCACGTGGTGCTCGGGCGGCGCACGGACGCGACGGCGGGCCGCGCCGGGGCGGTGACGGAGGTCGCGGTGCCGGAGGCCGCAGTGACCGAGGTCGCGGTGACCGGGGTGACGGCGACGGAGGAGACGGTGCCCGCTGCCGAGGAGAAGGCTCCGGCGGGCATCTGAAGGCGCCCGCCCCGCTGCCAGGTCAGTCGGCCGCCGGGGCGGCCAGGTGCGCGAAGGCGGCCAGGTTGCGGGTGGACTCCCCGCGCTTGGTCCGCCACTCCCACTCGCGCCGGATCGCCGAGGCGAAGCCCAGCTCCAGCAGGGTGTTGAACGGCTCGTCGGCGTTCTCCAGCACCGTCCCGAGCAGCCGGTCCACGGCGTCCGGGGTGAGCGCCTCCAGGGGCAGGCGGCCGGCCAGGTAGACGTCGCCGAGCGGGTCGATCGCGTACGCGACGCCGTACAGCCGGGTGTTGCGCTCCAGCAGCCAGCGGTAGACGGCCTCGTGGTTCTCGTCCGGTCGGCGGATCACGAAGGCGTTCACCGACAGGGTGTGGTCGCCGACCCGCAGCGCGCAGGCGGTGCTCAGCTTGCGGGTGCCCGGGAGCGTCACCACCAGCGTGTACGGGTCGGTGGCGGCGGGCTCCCAGGCCGCTCCGGCGTCGTCCAGGGCGGTGCGCAGGAGGGTCAGGGCCTCGTCCTTGGTGCGGGTTGCCATGGGGGTGACGTTACTCGGCGGTACCGGGGGCGCGCACCAGCGGTGCGGGCCCCCGGCCGCCGCAGTCGGGCCGCAGCCGACTCGTGGTCCGGCCGCATCAGGCCCCGGTCAGGCCCCGGTCAGGCCAGCCGCCGCCGGGCGGCGGCCAAACGGCCGGCCGGGCGGGCCAGGCTGCCGGCGTACACCTCGGCGGTGCCGGCCGCGGCGGTGTCCCAGCCGAAGCCGGCCGCGTGCCGGGCCGCCGCCGCGCCGCGCCGGGCGACCAGGCCCCGGTCGGTGACGTACGGCTCCAGCGCGTGCGCCCAGGCCACCGGGTCGTGGCCGTGCACCAGCGTGCCCGTCTCGCCGTCCCGCACCGCGACCGGCAGGCCGCCGACCGAGGCCGCAACCACCGGGGTGCCGCAGGCCTGCGCCTCCAGCGCGACCAGCCCGAAGGACTCGCTGTACGAGGGCATCACCAGTGCCGTCGCCGCGCGGTACCACTGCGCGAGCTCGGCCTGGCCGACCGGCGGGTGGAACCGCACCACGTCGCTGATGCCCAGCTGGGCGGCGAGCTTGTGCAGGCTCTCCGGCCGGGCCAGTCCGGTGCCGGACGGACCGCCGACCACCGGCACCAGCAGGTGCTCGCGCAGCCCCGGGCGGCGCGCCAGCAGCTCGGCGACCGCCCGCAGCAGCACGTCCGGGGCCTTCAGCGGCTGGATCCGGCCCGCGAAGAGCAGCACCGCGGCGTCCTGCGGCAGGCCCAGCCGGGCCCGGGCGGCGGCCCGCGCCGACGACCCGCCGGGGCGGAAGACGTCCAGGTTGACGCCGGGGTGGACGACGGCCAGCTGGTCCGGCCGGGCGGCGTAGTGCAGCGCCAGCTCGGCGGCCTCCTCGGTGGTGTTGGCGATCAGCCGGTCGGCCGCCTCGACCACCTGGGTCTCGCCGATCACCCGGGCCGCGGGCTCGGGCGTGTCCCCCTCGGCCAGCGCGGCGTTCTTGACCTTCGCCATGGTGTGCATGGTGTGCACCAGCGGCACCCCCCAGCGCTGCGCGGCCAGCCAGCCGACCTGCCCGGAGAGCCAGTAGTGCGAGTGCACCAGGTCGTAGTGGCCGGGGCGGTGGCCCGCCTCCGTCCGCAGCACCCCGTGGGTGAAGGCGCACAGCTGGGCGGGCAGGTCCTCCTTCAGCAGGCCCTCGTACGGGCCGGCGGTGACGTGCCGGACCAGCACGCCGGGGGCCAGCTCGACGGTGGGGGCGTCGTCCGAGCAGATCGCCCGGGTGAACACCTCGACCTCGATGTTGAGCGCGGCCAGGCGCTTGGCCAGCTCGACGATGTAGACGTTCATCCCGCCGGCGTCCCCCGTGCCGGGCTGGTGCAGCGGCGAGGTGTGGACACTCAGCATCGCTATCCGGCGCGGGCGGCGGCGGCCCGGGACGAGCGACTGGAGCCGGCCCCGCGCGGGCGCGGCGGGCTGGGCACGGCGTACCGAACGGACGGGGTGCTGGATCACCTGGCTGAAGCCTCCTCTGTGCGGCCCGTCTCGGCGGCCCGCGCACGGGCCGCCAGCTGTCCGGTGTGCGCTGCCCCGTCCCGGGCACACATCACCACCAGACAGCCAACCACCCGGCCCGCGTCCGGCATTCCCGGTCCGGCGGACGAGATGCCGGACGGGATGACGTCCCAGGTCACAGCGGTGCCGACGCGGACCCGACTACCCTTCCAGGCATGGCTGCCTCCTTCGACTCCGCGACCGCACCCGCCCGTGGGCGGACCGGACGGCCGGTGGGGACTGTCACCCGGGGCACCACCAACACCAATCGGCTGCGGCGGATGGACCGCTGGATCGCCCACACCCTCGGCCGCACGCTGCGCGCCGGCGGGCGCCCGCCGGTGGCGGTCGACCTCGGCTACGGCGCCGCGCCGTGGACGGCCGTCGAACTGGCCGGGCGGTTGCGCACGGTGCGCCCGGACGTCCGGGTGATCGGGATCGAGATCGAGCCGGAGCGGGTCGCGGCCGCGCTGCCGTACGCCGAACCGCCGCTGCTCACCTTCCGGCGCGGCGGCTTCGAGGTCCCGCTGGACGGCGGCGCGCCGGCCCAGCTGATCCGGGCCGCCAACGTGCTGCGGCAGTACGACGAGTCGGCGGTGGCCGGGGTCTGGGAGCGGCTCTGCGCCCGGCTGGCCCCGGACGGGCTGCTGGTGGAGGGCACCTGCGACGAGATCGGGCGGCGGCACGTCTGGGTCGCGCTCGGCCCGGAAGGGCCCCGGACGGTGACCTTCGCGGCCCAGCTGGGCGGCCTCGGCCAGCCCTCCGACCTCGCCGAACGGCTGCCGAAGGCGCTGATCCACCACAACGTGCCGGGCCGGCCGGTGCACGCCTTCCTGGCCGACTTCGACCGGGCCTGGGCGGCGGCCGCGCCGTACGGGGCGTTCGGGGCGCGGCAGCGCTGGGTGGCGGCCTGCACGGCGCTGGCGGGCGACTGGCCGCTGGTGGACGCGCGCGGGCGGTGGCGGCAGGGCGAGGTCACGGTGCCGTGGAGCGCGCTCGCGCCGTAGCGGTTCGCGCGGCCGGGGTCGCCGGCCCGGCACGGACCGGGGCCGGTGCGGGTGAGCGACCCGCCGCATTCACTCGAACGAGTTATCGAATACCACTGGCGTGTTGACGCCCCATCACGTCACCATGGACGCCGCCGGACGACCCGCCCGTACGCCGTCGCCGCCCGGCGCCACGGCGTCCACCTGCGGCCCCCGACATCACCCTCGACCAGGGTGATCCGCGTCACCATCGCCCGTCCCCTTTCCTTCCCCGCCAACGCGGGGATCCCAGCCGTCGTCCGAGTCAGATCACCGCACCGCCACCGGCGTGGCAAAAACCACAACGGCGCCGGTCGGCCAGAGAAATCCCCGGAGATCACGTTATGGTCGCGAGAAGTTCCCCGGCGCACGGTGCCAGGCGGGCACTGCGGACGGGCGCTGACCGTTACGCACTCGGGGAAAGGGAGGAACCACCGATGCCCGCAACGGGAGACGGGCGGGCACCTGGTGCCACGAGCCTGTCGGGCGCCCAGGCCGGCGCCCCCGTTGACCATGCCCGCAACCGCCCGTCCCTGACCGGCCCGACGCCGGCCGGCCCGGTGACGGCCGCTCCCCCGATACCGCACCCCCGGCCCCAGAGCGGACGCACCTCGGCCCCCGCCGCCGCGACCGCAGCCGCCAGCAGCACCGCGCCGCTCAAACTGCTGGTGATCGAGGACGACGCCTCCGACGCCCAGCTGATCAAGGCGGCGGTCGCCGACAGCGGCACCTCGATCGAGATCCACTGGGCCCGCGGGCTGGAACAGGCCACCGAACTGCTCTCCGTGTCCCCGGCCGGCACCCGGCGCGGGCGCTCCCGCGGTAGCGATTTCAGCTGCGTGCTGCTCGACCTCGCCGCACCCGCCGACCTGCCGCACCCGTCCGACGACTCCGACGGCCTCGAAGGCCTGCACGAACTGCTCCGCCGCGCCCCGCACACCGCGGTCGTGGTGCTCACCGACGCGGCCGGCGCCGAACTGGGCGCGGCCGCCGTCGCCGCGGGCGCCCAGGACTTCCTGATCAAGCACGCGACGGACGGCCCGCTGCTGGGCCGCGCCCTGCGCTACGCCGTCGAGCGCAAGCGCGCCGACGAGTCGCAGCGCCGCCTCGTCGAGGCCGAGCTGCGCGGCCAGGAGAACGCCCGCCTCCAACGCCACCTGCTGCCCACCCCGCTGCTCGACGGCGCGGGCCTCTCCTTCACCCGGCGCTACCGCCCGGGCCGCCGCCGCGCCCTGCTCGGCGGCGACTTCTACGACGCCGTCCGCACCGACGACGGCACCGTCCACGTCGTGATCGGCGACGTCTGCGGCCACGGCCCGGACGAGGCCGCGCTCGGCGTCGCCCTCCGGATAGCGTGGCGCACCCTCGTCTTCGCGGGCCTCACCGGCGAGGCCCTGCTGACCACCCTCCAGCACGTGCTGGAACACGAGCGGCGCAGCGACGAGATCTTCGCGACGCTCTGCATGCTCGTCATCGAGCCGGGCGGCGCCAGCGGCGGCCTCGACTCGCTCGGCGCCGGCGAGCCTGCCCGGCTCTACCTCGCCGGGCACCCGGCGCCGCTGCTGCTCGGCCACGACCACCAGCCGGTCACCCTGCCCGCCGACCTCGCCGGTCCGGCGCTCGGCCTGCTGCCGTGCCACGACGGGCAGGCCGCGTGGCCCGCCCAGCAGCTCGAACTCCAGCCCGGCTGGCGGTTGTTGCTCTACACCGACGGGCTGATCGAGGGCCGGGTCGGGGCCGGCTCCCGCCGCCTCGGCCAGGACGGGCTGGCCGACCTCATCGGCGACCACCAGTCCGCCGGGCTCACCCGGGGCCGACTCGTCGACAGCGCCATCGCCGAGGTCGAGGAGCTGAACGGCGGCGCGCTGACGGACGACGTCGCGGTGCTGCTGCTGGAACGCAACCCGATGCAGCTGATCCTCGGCTGAGCCGGCCGGAGCCGACTGGAGCCGGGTACGGCGAGGCCCGGGCGGGTGAACTCCCCGCCCGGGCCTCGCCGTTGCCTGATCGTTGCCCGATCGCGCGGCCTACCAGGGGCCGTACGGACCGGTGTTGCTGCGGCCGCCACGGCCGCCACCACCGGTCAGCTCCCGGATCGCCGGGCGCACGTCCACCATGTAGACGATCGACGCGACCAGCCCGGCGAGCGTCCCGATGCCGGTGAAGAAGTTCACCCCGAACAGCAGGTCCCAGCCGAAGGCGATCGCCAGGATCGCCAGCCAGAACGGCTTGGTCTTCTTGTCCGCCGCCCGGTAGGCGTCCTCACGGCGGGTGACCGCGTCGCCCAGGGCGAACAGCTTGAAGCCCAGGATGGCGACGGACAGCCACCAGATCGGGTTCAGATAGGCCAAGTCCAGAATCTGGGCCACTCCGCCCATCACGCTCTCCTCTGTCTCTCGCCTCCGGCGCTCCGGCCACCGCCCATCCTGGCACGGTCGACCGTCCGCTCTCCTGTCAACGTCCTGCGGTCACCGGATGTGCCCCGTCCGGCGGCCCTTCCCTCACTCCGCGCGGTCGGTGGTCTTCCGGGCGCGGGCGGCCTTCTTCGGGGCGGGCCGGGTGTCGGCGGCCGAGGTGTCGGCGGCTGAGGTGTCGGTGGCCGGGATGTCGGTGTCGTCCTCGACCAGCTCGGCCTCGACCGGCTCGGATGCCCTGGCGAGCTCCGATTCCTCGGCCGGCTGCCCCGGCCCGGCGGGCGCGCCCGGGCGGGCCCGGTCCACCACGACCTTGCCGCGCTCGGCCAGCTCGTCGTACGTCTCCTTGGCCTTCACCGCCAGCTCGACCGCGCGGCCGACCTGCTGGAGGGCGAAGCCCTGTGCCCGCTCCTGCAAGGTCCGCAGGTCGACGGGGAGCGTCGTGACGGTCTCGGTGACCTTGGCCTGCGCCTCGGCCAGCTTCGTCTGCGCCTCCTGGAACCGGGCGGTGGCCTTCTCCTGCGCGCCCTTGCGGTCCGCGGTGAGCGCCTCCACCCGGCCCGGCACCTCGCGCAGCTTCTCGTACGCGAGATCCCCGGCGCCGGCGATGGCGTACAGCGGGGTCGGGTCGCTGAGGGTCTTCTTGATCTCGTCGGTGATCGGCATGCTTACCGGTCCTCCCGGTGGGTGTTCTGGGTGGCTGAGCCGTCGGTCGTCGGGCCGGAGGCTGGTGGAACGCCGGTGTCGGTACCGGCCGCGGGCGGCCGCTCGGCCACCGCGCCCCGCTGGACGGCGTTCTCCTTCAGGAAGGCGTCGTAGACCGCGAGCAACGCCTGCTTCTGCTGCTCGTTGATCAGCGGATCGGCCAGGATCGAGGCCCGCAGCTCCAGGCCCTCACCGCGCCGCTCCTCCAGGATCCCGGCCTGGACGTACAGCGTCTCCGCCGAGATCCGCAGCGCCTTCGCGATCTGCTGCAGGATCTCCGCGCTCGGCTTGCGCAACCCGCGCTCGATCTGGCTGAGGTACGGGTTCGACACGCCTGCGGCCTCCGCCAGCTGGCGCAGTGAGTACTGCGCGTTCCGGCGCTGCTCGCGGATGTACTCGCCCAGCGAGCCTACGTTCAGTGAGGCCATACCCGCAGACTGCAACATCCCGCTTGCAGATGCAAGCAGGATGCTAACCACAGCAAACGGCGGGCGGGCTCAGCCGAGGTCGGGGACGCGGACCGGCATCAGGAGCGAGAAGGTGCCCTCCCGGCCCGGCGTGCGAATCGCCAAGGGGGCGATCGGGCCGCCGAGTTCGAGCACCAGCTGCTCGGGGCGGCCGACCCGCAGGGCGTCCAGCAGGAAGTCGCGGTTGACCGCCACCCTCAGGTCTCCGGACGCGGATCCGGGGCCGGACTCGGCATCGGCCACCGCCAGGCGGCCGTCCGCCGTGAGGGTGAGGACGGTGACCGCGCAGTCCGCGCCGTTCGGGCCGGAGGGCAGGGTGCGGGTGGCGCCGGTCTCGACGGCGCCGCGCAGTTCGGCGGCGGACAGGTCGATCCGGTGCTCCGGTTCGAGCCGGGTCAGCACCCGGTGGTCGGGGTAGTCGAAGTCCAGGGCGGCGCCCTCGATCCGGTGGCCGCCGGTCTCGGCCCGGACCAGGCCGCCGCCGAGGGTCAGCGCGACCTCGGCCTCGGCGTCGGCCGCGCCCGCGCCCGCGCCCGCGCCGAGCAGCGCACGCAGGGCGTCGACCAGGGCGGTAGGGACGATCGTGCCGCCGTCCGGCCGGTCGGGCACCGTGGTGGCGGGCACCTCGGCGAGCGCCATCCGGTAGCGGTCGGTGGCGACCAGGCGCAGCACCGGGCCGTCCGGTTCGAACAGCACCCCGGCGAGCGCCGGCGTTCCGGGGTCGCCGCCGACGGCGAAGCGGACCGCGTCCAGTGCGGCGGCCAGTTCCTCGGCCGGGACGGTGAAGCGGACTTCGGCGGGGGTGGTGGTCATCGGTTGCTCCCTCTGGTCGGTCGTCACGCGGATCAGGGAGAGCTCGCGGCGGGCGTCGGCGAGGCCCTCCTCCAGCCGGCGCAGGTGCGCGTCGAGCACCCGCGCGGCCGCGCCGGAGCCGGGCGCCGCACCGAGCACGGCGCGGATGCCGGCCAGCGGCAGGCCGACCCGGCGCAGCCGGGCCAGCAGGCGGGCGTCGGCGAGTTGGCCGGGCCGGTACCAGCGGTAGCCCGTCTGCGGGTCGACCCAGGCGGGGGTGAGCACCTCGGCGCCGTCGTAGTAGCGCAGGGTGCCGACGCCCAGGCCGCTGGCGCGGGCCAGCTCGCCGATGCTGTGCAGCTCGCTCTCCATGCCGGTGACTCTGCGGGCTCGACCAGGTCGAGGGTCAAGCCCGGCCGGCGAGGTGGGCGAGCTTCGACGGGTTGCGGACGATGCGCAGCTCGGCGATCCGGGGCCGGCCGTCGGGCCCCTCGACGAAGTCGAACACCGAGACGGCGTCGATCGCGCCGTCCTGGGTGACCAGCAGCCCGGGCTGGCCGTTGACCAGGACCGGCCGGAGCTCGGCGCCCTCGCCCAGCTGGCCGAGCACCCCGAGCAGGAAGCGGGCGACGTTGTCGGCGCCGGTGACCGGGCGCAGCGCGGCGCGGACCACGCCGCCGCCGTCGGTCCAGGAGGTGACGTCGGGGGCGAGCAGGTCCAGCATCCGGTTGAGGTCGCCGCCGACGCAGGCCGCGAGGAACTCGTCGGTGGCGCGGCGGCGCAGCTCCGGCGGGACGTCGTAGCGCGGCCGGCGGGCCCGGACGTGCGCCTTGGCCCGGCTGCCGACCTGCCGGCAGGCGGCCTCGGTGCGCTCCAGCGCCTCGGCGATCTCCCGGCAGGAGAAGCCGAAGGCCTCCTTGAGGACGAAGACGGCCCGCTCCAGCGGGGACAGGCTCTCCAGCACCACCAGCAGGGCGAACGAGACCGTCTCGGCGCGCTCGACGTCGGCGGTCGCGTCCGGCTCGGCGACCAGCGGCTCGGGCAGCCAGGGGCCGACGTAGGCCTCGCGGCGGACGGCGGCCGAGTCGAGCCGGTTGAGCGCGAGGTTGGTGACCGTCCGGGCCAGGTAGCCGGCCGGGTTGGCGACCGGGCCGGTGACCCCGCTCCAGCGCAGCCAGGTGTCCTGGACCAGGTCCTCGGCGTCGGCGACGCTGCCGAGCATCCGGTAGGCGATACCGAAGATCATCCGGCGGTGCCGCTCGAAGTCGTCGAGGGCGGGGTCGGCGAGGGTGTCGGTCACCGCTCCGACGCTACCGCACGGGCGGCGGCGGGCCGAGGCCTCGTCAGCCGCGGAACGCCTCGTACGCGGGGGCGAGCAGGGTGGCGAGGTCGCGGCCGCGCACGGTGACGCCGGAGCGGCCGAGGCGGCGCAGCGAGGGCTCGTCGGGCTCCTCCTCGGGCCCGGGCGGGGCCGGGCGCAGGGTGAAGCCGCCGCCCCAGTAGGCGGCGACGTTCACGGCGGGGGCGTTCGCGGCGGGGGCGTTCACGGGTTGGGCGTTACCGGGTTGGGCGTTACCGGGTTGGGCGTCCCCGGCCGGGGCGTTTCCCGGCGGGACGGGGGCACGGTGGCCGGGTGTCATGCGTCCTCCTCGGCGACGGCGTCCTCACGGGTGAGCGCGACCAGTTCACGCAGCGCCTCGACCGGCAGGTCGGTGAGCCAGCGCTCCCCCTCCCCCACCACTGCTGCGGCCAACGAGCGCTTGGCGGCGAGGAGTTCGTCGATCCGCTCCTCGACGGTGCCGACGCAGACCAGTCGGCGGACCTGGACGTCCCGGCGCTGGCCGATCCGGAACGCGCGGTCCGTGGCCTGCTCCTCGACCGCCGGGTTCCACCAGCGGTCCAGGTGGATCACCTGGTTGGCGGCAGTCAGGTTGAGGCCGGTGCCGCCGGCCCGCAGCGAGAGCAGGAACACCCTTGGCCCGTCCGGGGACTGGAAGCGCTCGACCATCTCCTCACGGCGGGCCCGGGGGACGCCGCCGTGCAGGTAGAGCACCTCCTCGCCGAGCCGGCGGGCCAGGTACGGGCGCAGCATCGTGCCGAACTCGGCGTACTGGGTGAAGACCAGCGTCCGGTCGCCCTCGGCCAGCGCCTCCTCCAGCAGCTCCGCCAGCCGGGCCACCTTGCCCGAGCGCTCGCCCAACGCCGAGCCGTCGTGCAGCAGTTGGGCCGGATGGTTGCACACCTGCTTGAGCTTGCCGATCGCGGCCAGCACGGTGCCGCGCCGCTCCACGCCCCGGATCCCCTCGACCCGCTGCAGCAGGTCGGCCACCACGGCCTGGTAGAGGCCCGCCTGCTCGGCGGTGAGGCTGCACCATACGGTCATCTCCTGCTTGGCCGGCAGCTCGGCGGCCACCGCCGGGTCGGACTTGAGCCGGCGCAGCACGAACGGGGCGGTACGGCGCTGGAGTTCGGCGGTGCGCTCGGGGCTGCGGTGCAGTTCGACCGGGATCGCGTAGCGCTCCTTGAAGCGCTCGGCCGGGCCGAGCAGCCCGGGGTTGGCGAAGTCCAGGACGGCGTGCAGTTCGGCGAGCCGGTTCTCCACCGGGGTGCCGGTCAGGGCGATCCGGTGGCGGGTGACGGGCAGTGCGCGGACGGCCCGGGACTGGGCGGTGCCGGCGTTCTTGACGTACTGCGCCTCGTCGGCGACCACCCGGCGCCAGCGGATCGCCCGCAGCGCGGCGAGGTCGCGCTGGACCAGCCCGTAGGTGGTGATGACGAGGTCCACGCCCCGTACGGCGTCGGCGAGTTGGTCGGCGCCGAGGCGGCCGGAGCCGTGGTGGACGTGGCGCCGCAGCGCGGGGGCGAAGCGCTCGGCCTCGCGCTGCCAGTTGCCGACCAGGGACATCGGGCAGACCAGCAGGGTGGGGCCGACCGCCCCCTCGGCCTGCTCGGCGGCCAGCAGGGCGAGGGTCTGGACGGTCTTGCCGAGGCCCATGTCGTCGGCCAGTACGGCCCCGAGGCCGAGCCCGGCCATCGCCCGCAGCCAGGCCAGGCCGCGCTCCTGGTAGGGGCGCAGGGTGGCCCGGAAGTCGGGCGGCAGCGCGGGGGCGGGGGCCGGGGCGGCGCGCCCGGCCAACAGGTCGCCGAGCGGGCCGTCCGCGCGGACGGCGGTGACGGGCAGCCCGGCGACGGTCGCCTCCGGGTCGAGGGCCAGCCGCAGCAGATCGGCGGTGGCCAGCACGCCGTCGCGCCGGTCGGCGAGGAAGGCGAGCGCGGCGGCGATCTGCTCCGGGTCGGCCTCCAGCCAGGTGCCGCGGACCCGGACCAACCCCTGCTTGGCGGCGGCGAGTTCGGCCAGTTCCTGCTCGGTGAGCGGCGCCCCCTCCGGGCCGAGCGCGGCCTGCCAGCGGAAGGCGACCACGGCGTCCCGGTCCACCTGGGAGGCGACGGCGAGCGTGCCCGGCGCGGGCGGGGTGGTGGCCCGCAGGGCGAGCCCGAGCCTGGGCCGGCGGCGCCACCAGGCGGGCAGCAGCACGCCGAAGCCGCCCTCGGCGAGGGCGGGCGCGGCGGTGCGCAGGAAGTCCAGCGCGCCGGCCCGGTCGAGCGGCAGGGCGGCCGGGCGGGAGCGGTGCCGCAGGCCGTCCAGGGCCGGCCAGCGGTGGGCGGCGCGGGCGAGCTCGGTGACCAGGACGTCGGCCGGATCCGGCGCCTTGCGGGCCAGCGCGGCGTGGGCGGCGCCGCCTTCGTGCAGGTCGGCGGCGCGGACCAGGAGGGAGGGCTCGTCGACGGCCTGGAGCAGGAACTCCAGCTGCCAGGCGTCGTCGGAGGGCCGGCCCTCGGGGTCGTCCGGGTCGGGCCCGAGCGGCTCCAGCAGGCGGAAGCAGAGCCGGAGCGCGGGCGCGGTGGGCTCGGCGGCGGCGTACCAGGCGGCGAGTCGGCGGCGCAGTTCGGCGAAGCCCTCGGACCGGACGTCCGTGAGGCCGCCGTCCGGGGTGGTCAGGGCGTGCAGCCAGCGTTCGGCGGCGGCCCCCACCGCGGCGGCCGTCGTGGCAGCGGTCCCCACCGCGGCGGCCGTCGTGGCGTCGGCTGGAGCGCCACCGGTTCGGGCGTCGCCGGTTCGGGTGTCGCCGGGCCGGGTGTCGCCCGGTCCCAGCGGGGGCGTGCCGGCCAGGGCGGCCCGGGCCTCGGCGTCCACCAGTGCGCCCAGCGCGGCGTCCAGCAGGGCCTCGCCGGTGCCGGCGCCGGCCGCCGGCCACTCCCCCAGCAGGACGGGCGGGCAGCCGTCCGCCAGTGCGGCGGCCTCCCGGCGGCCCGCCGGGGTGGGGTCGGGCCGCCAGCGGGCCTGCGGGCGGCCGTCCGCCAGGACGGGCAGCGGCAGCACCCGGCCCCGGCCGACCGTTCGCCAGGCGAGGTCGTGCACGCCGGTCAGCCAGCGCAGCGAGGGGCCCTGGACGACCTCGACGCGCCCGGTGCCGGGCAGATCGGTGCTGGTGACGGCCCAGTGCGGGTCGAAGACCTCGCCGAGCAGTTGGGCGGCCGCCCCGGTGTCGAAGAGCAGCGCGGGGACGCGCCAGGGCGCCAGGACGGCCGCGCCCCGGACCGGGGTGACCGGCAGGTCGGGCGAGGGCGCGGGCAGGGCGCCGGTGGTGGGCAGCAGCAGGGTGGCCCAGCGCTCGGGGGCCTGGCCGGCGAGCCAGCCGAGGCCGGGCCCGATGCCGCCGAGGACGGCGGCGAGTTCGCCGGCCGGGCAGGCGTAGGGGTGGGCGCGCGGGGCCGCCCGGTCGGGGCGGGGCTCGGCGGTGCCCGGGTGGGCGCGGGCGTCCTCGGCCCACAGGGCCAGCCGTCCGTCCGCCCGCCAGAGCGCGTGCAGGACGAACATGCGGGAGGCCTTCCGGTCGGCGGAACCGTCCTTCGCAGCCTAACCGGGCGGTCCGACAGTGCCGCTCCGCCAAGTCTTTCGCGAAACGCCGACGACTGTGGTTGAAATTTGAACGAAAGCGGCCTACGCTGAAACCAACAAGTTGAAGCCTAAACAAATGGCTTCGGACCCGAGGAGGAGCCATGGGCCTGTTCAACCGCACCAAGACCGCCACCCCCACCGCCGTCGCCGTCGCCGAGACCCCGGCCGGCCCGGACCTCGCCCACCTGACCGGCGACTGGACCATCGACACCACGCACAGCGAGGTCGCCTTCTCGGTGCGCCACGCCATGGTGACGAACGTCAAGGGCCGCTTCACCGAGTACGACGGCAAGCTGCACCTGGACGGCAGCACCCCTGGCAACTCCTCCGCCGACCTGGTGATCAAGGTCGCCAGCATCGACACCAACCAGGCCCAGCGCGACGAGCACCTGCGCACCGGCGACTTCTTCGCCGCCGACACCTACCCGGAGATCCGCTTCCGCAGCACCTCGGCCGAGCGGCTGCGCGGCGACACGTACCGGATGAGCGGCGAGCTGACCATCAAGGACACCACCCGCCCGGTGGTCCTGGACCTGGAGTACACCGGCAGCGCCACCGACGCCTACGGCGCCGAGCGGGTCGGCTTCGAGGGCAGCACCGTCCTCGACCGCACCGAGTTCGGCCTGACCTACAACGCGGCCCTGGAGACCGGCGGCGTGCTGATCAGCGAGAAGGTCAAGCTCAGCTTCGACATCTCCGCCGTCAAGGCGGCCTGACCCGGCCGTCCACGACTGCCACCCGGGCCACCGGACCCGCCGCGCGGACCGGTCCGCCCGCCCGCCGCCCCTGCCGACCCCCGACGGCAGGGGCGGCATCGCGTCCCGGCGGCCCCCGTCACCCGGCCCTCACCCGGCCGCGGCACTTGGCCCGGTCACCCGAGCAGCGCCGCGTCCGCCGTCGGCAGCCAGCTGCCCGCCGGCCGCCGCAGCCAGCCCTCGGCCTCACCGAGCCCGGCGGCACGTACGGCGCGGCCGGCGTCAGGCCGTGCTCGCGCAGCAGGCGGACACCGAGGTCGGCCCACTCGGTGGTGGCCGGGTTGCCGGCGCAGACGTCGACGGGGTGCCCGGTCAGCTCGGCGACGCGCAGCACCGGACGGCCGGCCAGCGGGTGGGTGTCCGCCATCATCACCGAGATCTGATCCAACCGGACCGGCCGCTGGGTGAGTTGGCCGCGCAGCGGGGCGGGCAGTCCGGCGAACCGGCCGAAGGACACGTCCAGCCGGTGGGCCAGCAGTTCGGCGGCGGCCGCGGCGAGGCCGCCGTGGAAGCGGGCCAGCAGTTCGCCCTCCGGCCAGGCGGCGCGGGCGCGTTCGAGCACCCGGTCGGCGGTGAGGTCCGGGCCGGTGACGTCGCTGTTGAGGTCCACCAGCAGCGGCCGGGCCGCGGCGCCCGCCAGGATCTCGTCGTGCAGGGCGAGGAGCCGGCGCGCCCGGGGCAGCAACCGCAGCCCGGCCGGGGTGAGTTCGACACTGCGGGTGGTGCGGGTGAACAGCGCGTCGCCGAGCAGCCCTTCCAAGGTCCGGATGTCCCGGCTGAGCGCCTGCTGGGCGACGTGCAGCCGCCCGGCGGCCCGGCCGAAGTGCAGGCTCTCGGCGGCCGCGACGAAGCCGCGGAGCAGACGGGGGTGCAGGTCACGGGGCATGGGCGGCAGATTAACAACAACCTGCTGTGAATGTGGCGGAACAGGTGTTGGACCGCCGCCCGGCACCGACGGGAGGCTGATGGGCGTCCCCCTCACTCTCCCCAGGAACCCGATGCCCTCGCGCGCCCTCCTCACCTCCTACCGGCGGCTGTTCGCGGCCCCCGGCGCCGCCGCCTTCACCCTCGCCGGGCTGCTCGGCCGGCTCGCGCTGTCGATGAACGGCGTCTCGCTGGTCGTGCTGCTCGCCGAACGGCGCGGCTCGTACGCGCTGGCCGGCACCGTCTCGGCCGTCGGGCTGATCACCGGCGCGATCGGGATGCCGCTGCTCGGGCGGCTGGTGGACCGGTACGGGCAGGCGCGGGTGACCGTACCGGCCGCGCTCTACAACACCGCCCCGCTCGCCGCCCTGCTGCTCTGCCTCCGGCTCGGCGCACCCGACTGGACGCTCTACGCCTGCTGGGCGGCCTGCGCGGCCGCGCCCAACCTCGGCGGCATGGCCCGGGCCCGCTGGGCACACCTGTACCGGGCCGACCCGGCCGCCCGGCACCTGGCCAACTCCCTCGAACAGGCCCTGGACGAGCTCTGCTTCATGGCCGGACCCGTCCTCGCGATGACGCTCTGCACGGCGGTCGCCCCGGAGGCCGGGCTGCTCGCCGCCGGGGCGCTCGGCACCACCGGCGCCCTGCTGTTCGCGGCCCAGCGGCGCACCGAACCACCGTTGCCCGCCCGCGCGGAGGGCGACCGCCACGGCTCGCCGCTGCGAGTGCCCGGGCTGCGGGTGCTGCTGCTCGCCTTCCTCGCCACCGGCGTCGTCTTCGGCTCGACCGAGATCACCACCGTGGCGTACGCCGACGCGCTCGGGCACAAGGCGGCGGCGGGCGCGCTGCTGGCCCTGGTCGCGGGCGGATCCTGCCTGGCCGGGCTGGTGTTCGGGCTGCTGACGCCGCGTCGGTCACCCGGAGTGCGCTTCCTGTCCGGGGCCGCGGCGATGGCCGGGGGGCTGCTGCTGCCGCTCGCAGCCGGACTCGGCGGGGCCGGACTCGGCCTGCTCGGGGTCGCGCTGTTCGCGGCCGGCACGGCCACCGCGCCGACCATGGTGACCGGGATGACGCTGGTCCAGGAACTGCTGCCGGGGCGGCAGTTCAACGAGGGGATGGCAATCGCGGTGTCCGGCATCGTGGTCGGCATCTCGGGCGGCGCGGCGCTCGCCGGCGCGGTCGCCGAGCACGCCGCCCCCGGCACCGGCTACGCCCTGCCGGCCTGCGCCGCCGCGCTCGCGCTGCTGATCGCCCTGGCCGGGCGGCGGCACCTGCACGCCGCCGGGGCCCCGGCGGAAAGTGCCGCGCGGGTTGTCAGTGGCTCGGTCTAGCGTTCGGGACATGGCGGAAATCACCTATGTCCGAGGCGATGCCACCGCGCCGCAGGGCAAGGGCGTGAAGGTGATCGCGCACGTCTGCAACGACCTCGGCGGCTGGGGCAAGGGCTTCGTGCTCGCGCTGTCCAGACGCTGGCCCGAGCCCGAGGCCGCGTTCCGGCGCTGGCACCGAGGGGTGCCGGTGACGGTCTACGACGTCGGCTGAGCCTGCGCCGCCTGCGCAGGCACTGTATGCGCAGGCACCGCCTGCGCCGCGAGGCTCTCGGCGGGCCAGCTGTACACGTACTCGGGCAGCACGTACCCGCCCGGGAACACGCCCTCCTGTACCCGCGTCCGTACACCGCCCTCGCGCTCGTAGAAGGCGATCGCGCGGATGTTGTCGCGCAGCACCTCCAGGTACAGCTCGGCCCCGGGGTGCCGCTCGACGACGTGGGCGCGGGCTGCGGCGAACAGTGCGCGGCCGATGCCGCCGCCGGTCCGGCCGGGGCGGACGTGCAGGTTGTCGACCAGTACCCGGCCGTCCGGCTGGGGGACGAGGTAGATGAACCCGACCGTCTCCCCGGCCTGGTCGGCGATCAGCAGTTCCGGCTCGGCGGCCGGATCGCCGTAGTCGACGGTCAGCCGCAGCTCCCACAGCTCGCGCCGCTGGACGGGCAGTCCGTCGCCGAGTGCGTCCGCGGGGACGATCCCGCGGTAGGCGGTGCTCCAGCTGCGGGCGTGCAGGTCGGCGACGGCCGCGGCGTCCTGCGCTCCGCCGCGCCGGATGGTGGTCTGCACGGGACTGATCATGTGACGAGCCTCCCACAGATTGGAGTTGAACATGTTCAAGCGAAACCTCTACAGTGCTCACATCATTTTGAACGCGTTCGAAATGGCGGGGGTGGTGGATGTGGCACCGAGCACGGAGGGGACGCCCGGTGCCGCGTCCACCGACACGGGTTGGAGCTTCGTCTCCGGTTAGGCTCGTGCCCGTGGACGACCTGGCAGCGACGAACCGAACGGACGGCACGAGCGGTGCGGCCGCGACCCCGGCCGACACCCCGGCCGACACCCCGACCGACCCTGCAGCCGACACCGCGACCGACCCCGCGGCCGCACCCGGTGCCGACAGCGGGCCCGGCACCGACAGCGGGCCCATGCCCGGCGGTCGGGCGCAGCCGAAGACCGACAAGAGCGAGCAGACCCGGGCGCTGATCCTGGAGACCGCGATGCGGCTCTTCCAGGAGCGCGGCTACGAGAAGACCACCATGCGCGCGATCGCCACCGAGGCGGGCGTCTCGGTCGGCAATGCTTACTACTATTTTTCGGCGAAGGAATTCCTAATTCAGGGATTCTATGACCGAATGACGTACGACCATGCGGCGGAGGCCAGGAATCGCATGGCCAATACGCGGAACTTTGCCGAGCGCCTGGAAATCGCGCTGACCTCCTGGCTCGACACGGCCGCGCCGTACCACGAGTTCGCCGCCCAGTTCTTCCGCACCGCTGCCGACCCGACCAGCTCGCTGAGTCCGTTCTCCAACGAGTCCCACCCGGCGCGAGCGACCGCCGTGGAACTGTTCCGCGACGTCTTGCAGGGCTCGGAGCTGGCGCCCAAGCTGGATGCCGAGCTGGGAGAGTTGCTGCCCGACGTGCTCTGGCTGCACCTGATGGTCGTGGTGCTCTACTGGGTTTTCGACCGGACCGAGGACACCGAGCGGACGCGGGAATTCGTCCGCCGGTCCACCCCCATGGCGGCCCGGGTGATCAACCTCTCGCGTTATCGGGTATTCCGCCCGATCGTCCGCGATGCCAAGGGCCTCATCCAGGACTTCATCCTGCCGACCATCGGAAAAACCGCCGTCAAGTAGCCCGCCCGAGGGCAGCTCGGACGCGTCGGGGGCCGGACCGCAGCGGTGCGGTCCGGCCCCCGGCGTGACGGCGCCGCTCAGAAGCCGTCCGGGTTCCAGGGTTGCAGCGGCGTGCGCAGCAGCAGGTCGGCGGCGACCGCCGCGCCGGGGCGCAGTTCGGTGAGCAGGCCGGCCGCGAGCAGCCGGGGCGCCGTCTCGCCGCCCAGGTAGAGCGAAGCCAGCTCGGAGGCGTCCAGGGCGAGGTCGGCGTCGTCCGTGGTCCGGGTGCAGCGGCCGGTGCCGTCCGCGGCGACCTCGATCGCCCAGCGGCCGGAGGCGTAGCCGAGCCGGTCCTCGACCTCCAGGACCACCCGGCCGGGCGCGCCGTACGTCCGGGCGTCGAACGCGGCCGCCACGTCCAGCACCCGCAGCCAGGTGAAGTCGGCGTTGTCCACGTACGGGGTGGCGGCGCGCGGCTCCTGGAGCAGCAGCGGCAGCGGGTCGTCCGGGCCGATGTTCTCCGCGACGACCTTGCGCACCCAGTCGACGGAGAGGACGAAGCGCCACAGCTCGGCGGCGGTCGCCCGGTCGAGGGCGAGGAAGTCGGCCACGGTCAGGGTGCAGTTCGGGTAGCTGCCGTCCCAGGCGTCGTCGACCCGGTAGGCCACCAGGCCGGTGACCGTGCCGTCGGCGTCCCGGTGGACGGCCACGAACGGCTCCTTGAACTCGTGGCCCGGCAACTGGAGTTCGCCGGTGTTCCGCTTCCACCACAGCTCGTCGCGGGCGATCGCGCCCGGCTGGGTGCGCCGCCAGCGCTCGTGCAGGTCGGGGCCCAGCTCGCGGGCCTGCTCCATGGTCACGAAGTCGATCCGCCCGCCGGGCACGGTGGGCAGGCCGTCGCGCAGGCCGCGGGTGCGGTGCAGGTCGATGTTCCAGCCGTGGCCGCGGGTGGCCGGGCCGAAGCCGTAGCGGCCGTAGATGTTGTACTCGGCGGCGATCAGGATGGCGACCGCCGAACCCCGCTCGGCGGCGGCCGCGAGGTCGCGGCGCATCAACGTGCCGAGCAGGCCGCGGCGGCGGTGGGTGGCGCTGACCGTCACGGCGGTGACGGCGTCGGCCCGGACGGTGGCCCCGCCCGGGACGGTCAGCTCGACGTCGAAGCTGCGGAAGGTGGCGATGCAGCGGTCGCCGTCGAAGCCGGCCAGCATCCGGCCCGGCTCCCACTGCAGGCGGCGGAAGTCGGCCGTGCTCTCCGCGTGCGAGCGCAGGAAGCCCAGAGCGAGCGCCCGGTCCCACGCGGCCACCTCGCTCTCGGCGATCGCGCGGGTCTGGAGGCCGTTCACGATGTCGACGGCCCCGTCATCGGTTGTGTTGCCCATCGGGCCACCGTACGGGCGTCGCTTTCGGGCGGCATCCCATTTATTCCGTGCCCGATGCGCGGTGCTCCCCCGGCACCACCACCCAGTGGTTGCAGTGCAGGACGCGGTTGGCGAAGTCGACGTCCAGCTCGCCGAGCAGCCGGAAGCCGAGCGCCCGGCAGATCCCGTTGGACGGGCCGTTGGCCGTCGCCGGGAAGGCGTGCACCGGGCCCCACCGGCCGTCCCGGGCGGCCGCGTCCAGCAGCTCCCGGACGGCCGCCTTGGCGAGGCCGCGCCCCTGGAACTCGGGCAGCACCATCCAGCCGATCTCGGCCACGGCGGCGCCGTCCTCCTCGTGCGACCAGAGCGTGACGGAGCCGGCCACCACCTCCGGCCCGGCGCCGTCCGGGACGATCACCTTGATCCACGAACGGTCCTCGGCGACCTCCACGACGTCCTTGCGCAGCCGCTCCCGCACCCGCTCCTCCGGCAGCGGCCCGCCCAACTCGGCCATCATCACCGCGTCGCACCGCATCCGGACGTACGCCCCGACGTCCCCCGCCTCGACGTCCCGCAGCCTCATCGCGTCTCCTCCCGAGTGATCGACGCGGCCACGCTAGCGCCCGCCGCCGACAGCCGGGGCGCTACGGGCGGGCGTAGAAGTCGGGGGTGCCCATGATCCAGAGGCTGGCCTGTTTGACCGGCATGCCGACGCGGGGGGCCTCGATCATCTGGTCGTCGCCGATGTAGAGGCCGACGTGGTGGATGTCGACGGCCCGGCCGGTGTCCGTCCAGAACACGAGGTCGCCGGGGCGCAGCTGGCGGTAGCTGACCGGGGTGCTCTCGGCGTACTGGTCGGCGGCGAAGTGGTTGAGCTGTTTGCCGCCCTCGCGCCAGGCCATCATGGTGAGCCCGGAGCAGTCGTAGCCGGCCGGGCCCTCGCCGCCCCAGATGTAGGGCAGGCCGATCTTGGAGCGGGCGAAGGCGATGGCGGCGGCGGCGCCCTCGGCGGACCACGGGCGGTCGGCGGCGGGGGGTGCGGCCGGGGTGGCCCTGGCGGCGGCCTCGGCCGCGGCGGCCGCTTCGGCGGCGGCCTTCTCGGCGGCGGCGCGGGCGGCGGCCGCGGCCTCGCGGGCGGCGATCGCCTCCAGGGCCTCGCTGCGCCGGCGTTCCAGGTCGACGGTGGTGTGCCGGGCGGCGGCCAGGTCGGTGAGCAGTTGTTCGCGGCGGCGGTCGGCGGCGACGACCGCCTCCTGCTGGGCCGCGAGCCGGGCCTCGGCCCTGGCCTTGGCGGCGCCGACCTCGGCGGCGGCCTTCTCGGCGGTCTCGGTGGCGGCGCGGGCGGCGGCGGAGGCGCGGGTCGCGGCGGCGGCGGTGGAGGTGGCGGCGTCGAGGATCTGCCGGGTGCGCTCGCTGGCGACGCCGATCACGGCGGCGCGGTCGCCGGCTTCGCGCGGGCCGTGGGCGCCGAGCAGGGCGTTGAGGGCGGAGAGGGCGGCGCCCGCGCCCTGGCGGTACGTTTCGGCGGCGAGCTGGGCGGCGTCCTCGGCGGCCGCGGTGCGGTCGGCCTCGGCGGCGGTGGCGCGCCGGGCGGCGGTGGTCTCGTCGGCGCGGGCCCGGACGAGGGCGAGCTGGGCGCCGTTGTAGGCCTCGACGGCCTGTTCGGCGCTGCGGCCGGCCTGGTCGAGTTCGGTCCGGGCAGCGGCGAGGCCGGCTTCGATGGCGGTGACGGAGGCGGCGGTGCGGTCGGCCTCGGCGCGGGCCCGGTCGATCTCCCCGGTGGTCGGGTACGGGTCCTCCGTCCGGGCGGGGCCGGCGGCCGGTTCGGGGTCCGCCGGGGCGGCCTGGGCTGCGGGGAGCAGCCCGAGCAGGGCGGTGAGGGACAACAGGAGGGTCGGCAGGAGCCTGCGCGCCACGAGACATCCCCTTCTCACGGGTCCGGAGGGGACGGCGGCGGACGGTCCGCGGCGCTCGGGCGGGGCGGCCGGGCGGAGCAGGTCCGACGAATCATCCCATCACATGACAGAACGGTCACTCGTCGATCATGTTCTCAACTCCGGCGCTTTTCACACCTCGAACGCGCTCCGCCGAGCGGGTGACCATCAGATGATCTGACCGCTGGTCACCTTCAGTCAGGCGCACCAGGTATACGAACTACCGATGGATCCGGCGGGTGTGCGGACGCAGGTGGGGGTGTCGCCCGGACCGGTGCTCCACCCCGGTCGGACGAACCGCGTACGTCCGGTTGCGCCCCGCCCGGATCGCGCGACGGCGCTGCTGCGCCCCGAGGGACGGGCCCCCACCGCTGTCGCCCGCGCCGTACGCCCCGCCCACCGCCGCCGGGGCGGCCCCGGCGGCGGCCGCCGAGCGGCGGTCCGCCAGCCGCGCCTGACGCCGGGCCAGGGCCCGGGCGGCGTGCGCGTCGAGGTGGGCGGTGGCCCGGGCGGACATCCGCTCGGCCACCCGGTGGGCGGCGGGATGGTTCGCGGGCACCTTGTCGGGGGCGCCGGCGATCAGGTCGAAAAGCCAGGTGCGGGCCCGGTCCGCACGCCGGTGCAGCAGGCGCTCGCGCCGGAGCGCACGCGCCCGGCGGCGCGGGCGCGTGGCGTACCGCCAGCGGGCCCACGGGCTGCTCGGGCGGGCCAGCCGGATCGCCCCGATCCAGGACAGGCCGGGGACCATGATGCCGAGCAGGCCGGTCCACATCTTGCCCTTGATCAGGGTGATCACCGAGGCCAGGGCGTTCACCGAGATCACCGTGATCAGGCCCCACCTGGTCTCCTGGCTGGGCACCACGCCGAGCGGCACGTACCCGACCAGCAGCAGGGCGGTGAACAGGATCCCGAAGATCACCGCGTCCACCGACTTGCGGCCCTGCTCGCTCCAGTACACGTCGTCCAGGTGCAGGATCAGCGCGAACTCGTCCAGCACCAGGCCGCAGCCGATGCCGAAGACCAGCCCGAACCAGTCGATCCACGGGTGCCCGCCGTACGTGGCGAACACCCCGACGCCGCCGACCAGCAGGAAGCCCAGGCCGAACACCATGTGATGGATGTGCAGGCCGCCGGGGGTGACGTTGCCGAACCACCACCGCACCTCGGCGCGGATCATCCGGACGCTGAACCGGATGAACACGAAGGAGGTGATGAAGCCGACCAGCAGCAGGAACAACGGCTGCTTGTGCGCGGCGACGATGTGCTCGCGGTAGCCGTCCAGCAGTGTGGTCATGCGTCTTACCTTCGTTCCTGGTCCTGCGTGCGGCCTGCCGTGACATGGCCCGGAACCCAACACCGGTCCAACGTGCGGTCAGAACCCGCGGGTGCGTTTGGCCGCCCGGCGCGGCACGACCGGGTACAGCGACGGGCGCTCGCCGCCGACCGGCAGCTTCATGAACATCCGGGCGATCTCACCGCCCAGGTTCACCCCGATCGCCAGTGCCATCGCGATCGCCGCCGCCCGGGAGACGGACACCAGGCCCGCACTGGCGTGGCCCTGGGCGAAGGACAGCATCCCCAGGTAGAGCGCCGAACCGGGCATCAGCGGGCCGATCGCGGCGGTCACGTACGGCAACGCGGAGCCGTTGCGGTAGCGCGCCATCAGCTGGCCGAACAGGCCGACCAGGCCGGCCGCCACCCCCGTCGCCACGATCGGGGAGATGCCCGCGTTGTACGCCAGCACGCCGTAGCTGGCCCAGCCGATGCCGCTGTTCAGGGTGACCAGCGCGAGCGAGCGGCGGTCGGTCTGCAGCAGCGTGGCGAAGGCCAGGGTCAGCAGCATCGCGGCGATCATCTGGACCGGCGGGTAGGTGACGCCCGCCAGGCTCTCGTCCGGCCGCAGCTTCGCCTCGAAGCCGACCCCCAGGTAGAGGATCAGCATCACGCCGATCACGATGCCCGCGACCAGGTAGATCACTTCCAGCAGGCGGGCCGCGGCGGTGATGTAGAAGCCGGTCAGGCCGTCCTGGACGGCGGCGACCAGCGCCCGGCCGGGCAGCAGCGCGAACAGGCCACCGGTGATCACCACCGAGCCGCGCAGGCCCCAGTCGTTGAAGGACAGGATGATCCCGGAGGCGGCGGCCGGCATCGCGGCCGCCACGAACTGGTAGAACTCCGGCAGCCGGCGCCGGGCCAGCGTGGAGGCCAGCCGGTCTCCGAGGACGGCCGCGACGAAGGCGCTGGCGAAGACCAGCCAGGCCTTGTCGTCGATCCGCCCGCCGACCAGGAAGGTGGCCGCGCCGGCCAGCAGACCGGTGGTCAGCGCGAGCATCCAGCCCGGGTACGGGTGCCGGTTGCGGCGGATCAGGGCGAGCCGGCGGTAGGCGTCGTTGACCGTGACCTTCTCCGCGGTGATGTCCGCGACCAGCTCGTAGACCGCGTTCAGCCGGGTGTAGTCGGAGGTGCGGCGGCGCACCACCCGGTCGGCGGTGATCGGCGGCTCGACCAGCGAGGGCTGGTGCGAGATGCCGATCAGGGTGAAGGTCACCTGCGGCTCGCAGCGGTCCAGCCGGTAGGCGTGCGCGATGCCGAGCATCGCCGCCTCGACGTCCTCGGCGGCCTCGCCGCTGGCGAGCAGCAGCTCGCCGATGCGCAGCGTCAGGTCGAGGATGCGGGGGACGTTGCGGGTCGCGCCCGCGGAGGGGTGCAGCTCGCGGGCGGTCCGCTCGAAGGCGGGGCGCTCGGACATCGGCATGCGCAGCAGGGTGCGCATCCGGTCCGGCCAGGGCGCCTCGCCGGGGGCGCCGGCGGTCAGCTCCGGGACCGGGATGCCCATCGGCGGGGTGTAGCCGGCGGCCCGCCACTCCTCGGGGGTGAGGGTGTCCTCGGCGACCGATCGGCGGCGGGCGGGGCGCGCGTCCTCCGGGCCGGGTGCCTGTCCGAGCGCAGGGTGCGGCCCGGACCCGGGGGGCGGCCCGGACTCGGCGGGCGGTTCCCGCTCCGGCTCCGGGGACAGCAGGCCCCTGGTCTCCGTGATCGGCGGGACGAAGGGGACGACGGTGGCGGGCTCGACGGTCGGGGCCGGATGGCCCAGCAGGCCCTCGGTGGGCGGCGCCTCGGCGGGGTCCACCGGCCGTACCGGCGGCGTCCGCCGGGTCTGACGGACCGCCCGGCCTCCCCTCGCCCGCTTGCCTGCGCCCGGTCGGCCCCGCTTAGGCACTTCCGCTCCTTGCCACCCCTGGCGGCCGTCGGCCACCGTTCGATCTCGGGTTACACCTTGCCTGATCGAACTGCCGGACGCACATGTACGCGGCGTACCCCGACGGGGGCCGCGGACTCCTACCCGGCGCGGTGGCGGTCGGCGGACGCCGCGCCGGAACGGCGGGCCCGCAGCAGTTCGACCGCCACCGGGACCACCGAGACCAGCACGATGCCGACCAGGATCGCCTCGATGTTCTCCCGGACGAACGGGATCTGGCCCAGGAAGTAGCCGAGCACGGTGACGCCGGCGCCCCACAGCACGCCGCCGACGAGGTTGAAGACCACGAAGGTGCGGTAGTTCATCCTGCTCACCCCGGCGACGATCGGGGTGAAGGTGCGCACGATCGGCACGAAGCGGGCCAGCACGATCGCCTTGGGCCCGTGCCGGTCGAAGAAGGCGGCGGCCTTCTCCACGTTCTCCTGCTTGAAGAGCCGGGAGTCGGCGCGGCGGAACAGGCTCGGCCCGACCTTGCGGCCGAACAGGTAGCCGACCTGGTCCCCCGCCACCGCGGCGGCCACGATCAGCGCGCAGACCAGCCAGAGCGGCTGGTGCAGGTAGGTGCCGTCGGCCACCAGCAGGCCGGTGGTGAACAGCAGCGAGTCCCCCGGCAGGAAGAAGCCGATCAGCAGCCCGGACTCGGCGAAGACGATGGCCAGGACACCGAACAGGTTGAAGGCGGAGATCAGGTTGGTCGGATCGAGCCAGGACGGGCCGAGGGCGAGGCTGGTCACGGGCGGACACTCCTGGGGGTCGAGTCTTGGCAATGAAATGGTAAAGCATTTACCAAGACTCGACAGATCCCGGGATGGTTCCCGCCCCGGGCACGCGCGCCCCGCCCCCGTGGCGCGCGTGCCCGGACCGGGTCAGAGCCGGACCGGGCTGGAGCGGGAACGGGTCAGAGGCCGTAGCGCTCGACGATCTCCTCGTGCCGGGCGGCGTCCGCGCCCGCCGCCTTGGCCAGGTCGAGCCAGGCGAGCGGGTGCGGCCAGTCGCCGGTGAGCCGGTGCAGCAGCGCGTCGGCCTCGGCGGCGGAGGCCGTCGGCGGTACCCCGAGGGCGGCGTAGACGCCGGGCAGCGTGCCGTCCTCGTCGGCCGGGTCGGTGATGCGGTACTGCTCCCCGCTGTACGCCCAGACCGCGAAGCCGGCCTGCTGGAGGCTCTCGCGCAGCGCCGCCCACGGCTCGTCGCCGGGCCAGCCGCCGTCGATCCAGTACGTGGTGTACCCCGCCGGGTCGAGCAGGGTGAGCAGCTCGAACACCGGGTGCCAGCCGCGCCGCTCCTCCTCGGGGGCGTCCTCGGCCGGCGGCGGCTCCAGCAGCGCCGGGGCGAAGACCACCACGTCGCCGTGGTTGAGCGTCAGGTCCTCGCCGAGCACCGGCAGTATCCGGGCGGTGGCCGGACCGGTGCGGACGGCGGGCAGGTCGGCGGTGGCGCCGTTGGTGCGGGTGGCCCGGACGGTGACCAGCTGCCACTCCTCGTCCACCGGCCCCTCGGGCTCGTCGAACTCGATGCCGAGCAGCGCGCCCGCGGAACGGACCGCGGCCCAGTCCCGGTTGGCGGTGGCCGCCGTGATCAGGTGCCAGAGGTCGGGCTCCTGGACGGTGCGGTGGCGCTCCTCCTCCGGGGCGGCCTCGGCAGGCAGCGCGTGCTCCAGGAGCTCCTGGTACAGCCGCTGCGCGGTGGCGTGGTCGCCCAGCTCGGTGGCGGCGCCGGCGGCCAGCCGGCGGGTGTTGATCCGGCCGGCGTCCAGGGCGAGGATCGCCTCGCACTGCTCCAGCACCTCGGCCCAGCGGCCCTCGGCGGCGGCCCAGCGGGCGCGTATCCAGTGCCCGTCCTCCGGGCTGGTGTCGGCCAGCCGGTCGGCGAGGCGGCGGACGCCCTCGCCGTCCCCCGCGTCGATCAGGGCGGAGCCGAGCATGCCGATCAGCACCTCGTCGGCCGGGGCGGTGTCGAGCCAGTGCCAGAGCAGGTCGGCGGCGGCCCGGGCGTGGCCGAGGCCGCCGAGCACCGCGGCCAGGTTGACGGCCAGTTCGGTGGCGCCGGCCTGCTCACCCCGGTACCGGTCCAGGGCGACGGAGAGCAGGTCGGCGCCGGTCTCGTAGGGCACTCCGACCTCGGCCAGGTGCGCCGTCAGCTCGCCGGGCGGGACGGGCAGCTCGGGCTCCGGCAGCGCCTCGGCGGCCGCCCGCAGCGCGGCGACCTCCGCGGCCACGCCGTCGGTGCGGCGCAGCTGGGCGAGCTTGCGCTCCCCGGTCGCGGCGAGGGTCAGCGCCACCGTCCGCGCGCCGCGGGCGAGGGCGAGCCGACCCGCCGCCAGCAGCAGGTCCACGCACGGGCGGTGCGAGCCGGTGCCGTCCAGGTAGCCGACCCAGCCGGCCACGGCGGCGCCCAGTTCGGCGTCGTTCTCCCAGGCGCCGGCCGCGACCAGCAGCTCGACCGTGTGCGTCCAGCCGTCCCGCAGGTCGGCGTGGCGCTCGGCGGCCTCCCGGTCGGGCAGCAGCGCCAGCGCCTCCTCCGTCCGGCCGAGCGAGGCCAGCGCGCGGGCCCGCAGCAGGCCGCCCCAGAGCCGGTCGCTCTCGTCGATCTCGTGGCCGCGGGAGCGCTCGGCCTGCTCGGCGGTGTCGAGCAGCGCGAGCACCTCCTGGTGCCGGCCGAGCCGGTGCAGGGTGCCGGCCCGGGCGTGGTGGAAGTGCAGCGAGAGCCGCTCGCCGGCCGCCTGGATCCGGGTGGCGGCGGTGTCCAGGTGGGCGAGCGCCTCGGTGTGGCGGCCGTCGTCCTCCAGCGCGTCGGAGTACTCGCGGGAGAGGCAGTCGAAGCAGGCGCGGCCGGGCTCGATCCGCTCCAGCGTCTCGCCGAGCACCGCCAGCCGCTCCGGCACGTAGCCGGGGCCGTCGACCCGGGCGTGGCAGATCGCGAAGTCCTGCACCACGCAGACGGACTGCGGGCAGCCCGCCGTCTCCTCGCGGTGGGCGAACTCCAGCAGGTCGACCGCCTCGGGCAGGGCCTGCTCGCCCTGGTGGCGCTTGTTCAGCAGGTTCTGCATCCGCCAGTGCCGCAGGTAGACCTCGACCCAGGGCAGGCCGAGCGCCCGGGAGGCGGCCAGGGCCTCCGGGTAGACGGCGTCCACCTGGTCGTTGCGGCCCTCGTTGGCGTGGCCGGGCAGCTCGTAGATGGCGTCGGCCAGCCGCCGGTGGCCGGCCTCGGCCAGCTGGCGGTGGGCGTCGTGGACCCAGGCCCAGATGTCGGTACTCATGTGGTGTCCCCCTGCGTGGTGCTGATGTGATGTCTACCGCGGACCACTGACAATCCGTCCGTCACGCCTCGTCCGTCACGCCTCGTCCGGGAGGGCGTCGAGGGTGTCCGGGACGCCCGGCAGGCCGGCCGGGACGGCGGCGGTCAGCGCCGAGACCGCGGTGCCGACGCCGGACAGCGCGGCGGTGAGGTCGCCGCCGGACGCGCCGGTCGAGCCCGCCGAGGCGGCGGCCATGATCACCTTGAGCGAGCGGAGCAGCCCGGCCGCCGTGGCACTGCCGGTGTGCCCGGCACGGTAGGCGGCGAGCAGGTCCAGCACGGCCGGGCAGGACAGGTTGAGGTAGAGGCGGGCCCTGACCTCGCCGTCGGTGCGGGCGGTGAACGCCCGGGCCAGCCGCAGCGCCGCGGACGGGATCCGGGCGTCGGCCTGGTCGTCCTCGATCCGGGCCTTCAGCTCGGCCTCGCGGTCCGGCACCAGGACCAGCGGCAGGCCGGGCGGGTCGAACCGGGCCGGGACGAGCTGCTCGCCCTCGTCGGCGAGGGCGCCGGCCAGCCAGGCCGCCTCGCCGGCCGGCAGCGGCCGCTCCGGGTCGCGGAACAGCTCGCGGTCGCCGTGCTCGCTGCCCAGCTCGACCAGGCGGCAGCCGCGCAGCTGGGCGTAGCGACGCAGGAAGGGCAGGACGGCGTAGCGGTCGCCGCGGGCGATCGGCACCCGCATCGCCCGGTACAGCATCTCCTCGAAGCCGCCGCCGCTGCCGAGCGCGACGTGCACCGCGCCCCCGCCTGCGGCCCGCAGTGCGCCGGCCGTGAGGTCGCCCTGGGAGGTGGGGACGGGGACGTCGTCGGCGAGCAGGGTGAACAGCCGCTCGTCGCAGAGCGCGGCGCCGAGCAGGTCCTGGCCGTGCCGGGTGAGGATGCGGCGCCAGGCGGCGGGCCGCAGCCGGGCGGTCTCGTACAGGCCGTCGACGATGGCGTCGGTGAGGGCGCGCTGGAGCGCGCGGTAGTGGTCGTCGCGCTGGAGGTCCTCGCGGCTGGCGGTGGGGGTGAGCCGGCTGGACTCGACCACGCCGCCGATGAACCCGGCCCAGCTGGGCAGCAGGTCGCGGGCGTCCTCGGCGAGCAGCATGCCGCGCAGGTAGACGGCGAGGTCGCGGTTGTCGCTGCTGCCGTAGGTGCCACCGTCCTGGACCCAGAGCAGGCCGATCGCGTCGGTGCCTCCCTCGGCCCCTCCCCCGGTGCCGCTCTCGGTGCCGCTCTCGGCCGGGTGGACGGGGAAGGCCGTGAGCGGCTCGAAGCGGCGGCCGAAGGCGGTGGCGAAGCGCATCCGGGCGGCGTGCTGGTCACCCGGCACGCTGTGGCGCCAGGGCACCTCGACGTTGTTGACGGGCTGCTCGTCGTCGCCGACGTAGACCGGGATCGGCAGCAGCACGCAGTACCGGCCGAGCACGTCGCGCAGCGCGTCCTCGTCGGCGAGGTGGGCGTGTTCGGCCTTGAGGGTCAGCTCGACGACCGTGCCGGGGCGGGGCCGGGCGGCCACCGGGTCGACCTGGTACTGCTCGCCGCCCCGGCTGCGGTAGCGGTGGCCGAGGTGCGGTTCGCGGTGCGAGGTGGTGGTGACGGCGACCTCGTCGGCCACCGAGAAGGCGGAGAGGAAGCCGAGGCCGAAGGCGCCGATCAGCTCCTGGTTGCCGGTGAGGTCGCGCAGCATCCGGGTGTAGCCGGTGCCGACGGTGGCGAGGTAGGAGTGGATCTCCGGCTCGGTGAGGCCGGCGCCGGTGTCCTCGATGGAGACGGTCCGCCGGGCGGCGTCGCCGCGCACCCGGATCAGCGGGCGGTGGTCGCCGTCCGGGTCCTCCAGGAGTCGGCGGGTGTGCGAGTCGTGGGCGTTCTGGACGAGTTCGCGCAGAGCGACCAGCGGGGTGGAGTAGAGGTGGGTGGCGAGGACGTTCACCAGTCCGCCGAGATCGACCTCGGTCGTACGCAGATCCTCGGCGGGGGCGGGCTCGGGCGGGGCACCTTCAGACATGGGTCCCCAGTGTGCCAGTGCGACTATCCGGCCACCATTTCTTTCTCTCTGAGAAAACTCAGTCAACTCTGTGTTGACTGCACAGGGTTGCCCGACTCCGCCGCTTGTGCATCAACTTCCCTCCCCACCAGCAGTTTTGATGGGTTGAGATGCCTTCGTCGCGACCATCGGGCAATCTCCGGATACGGCGTCACCATGACACCATCGGGGGAATTGCCACCCGTTTGGTGGAGTTCGTCCGCGCTGTTGGTGAATGCTGAACGTGCGACGTCAGGCAACGGCGCCACGGAGCGGCCACTCCGGATCGCGCCACATTTCGCACCCCCAGCTCAGGGAGACCACCGTGTCCCGTATCCGCGCAGCCGCCGCCGTCACCGCCCTCGGGGCGTTCCTCCTCGTCGGCTTCGGCGCCGCCAGCGCCCACGCCGACAACGGCGCCGGCGCCCTCGACCACTCCAACAGCAGCGTCGTGAGCAACACCGGCTCCGCCAACGTCATCGGCAACGTCCACGGCAACGTGGTCGTCACCCAGCAGACGGCCACCGGCTCGGGCGCGAGCAACCAGAACAACGGCCTCGCCGCGACCGGCAACGGCGGCAACATCGGCGCCCTGCAGGGCAACGGCAACCTCGACGCCCGGGCCTTCTTCCCGGTCGGCTAGAGCCGCCCCGCCCCAGGCGCAGCCACACCCCACGGGCCGGGTGGCCCCCCCCCCAGCCCGGGGCGCGCGCCCCCCCCCCCCACGTACCCCGCGGCGAAAAATAAAACAACAATACCAGCCCCCGCCACTAACAAAGTAGAAATAA